>JANQSK010000695.1 GCA_028284105.1 Anaerolineae bacterium | reverse complement strand
ATTGAAAAACCTTGGATAAAGCGTGTTGCACGGGTTCCAATGACTTTGTAATTTTGCTCGACGTGTGGAATCAAATCGTTATGGATTGCTGACGCAACGTTGTTAGACCCATCGACGCTGTCTGACCACATCGAGAATTTGCTTGCGTCATAAGGAGCGACAATGACCATTGGTTTTGCTTTGCCGGATTTAACGGCCGTTTCTTGCGCAGTCGCAATCCAATAAAGCTCTTTGTGTACCCAGGACCAGAACATGCCTGCGCCGTGTAAGTGATACAAAATTGGATAGTCGTCAACGCTAGCGTGGTATCCAGGAGGGGTATAGATGGCGAATTTGAAACCGGCGTCTGTTTCTTGAACTGAAATAGTGCCTTCAATAGTTGTTTTTCCTGCAAATAAGTATGGCATCATCGAGCGGATGATGTCTTTTGGAGCAGGTTGTGCGTTATTTTCATTTGACATTTTGTTTACCTCCGATGTTGTTTTTCTTTGATGTTTGTAGTGTATCGAGAGGATGGGGGACCTGTCGTCCCCTCATTATGGGGACAATCGGGGAGGGGATAGGGGATGGGATGGGGGACAAAAAGTAGGAGCTAGAAATAGAAGAGAGAGGAGAGAGGAGAGAAGAGAGTTTGGCGTCTACGAAGACCGATCTCTAATCCCCAATCCCTAGTCCCCAACCCCCAACTAATCCAATAAGGCTAACGCCTGTGCTCGAAGCACGGCTTCGTCTCGATTATGGACGTCGAGCTTGTTATAGATGCGTTTGAGATAGGTGCGAATGGTGCTGGGGGCCACCACCATTTGCTCAGCAATTTGGGGAACGGTGAGCTCTCGGGCAAGGTAGCGAAGGGTTGTCAATTCGCGTTCTGTGAGAGGGTTTAGGGATAGGCTCAGTTCAGATGTTTCAATATCTTCGCTGTTGGGTTGAACGGCCGTATTTCGAGAAACGGCCGTTTTGGGTCGTGCTGCTTCTTCAAACATGGGGAGAAGTTGCTTGATAAACGCGACGCCTACCCCTTGACGCGCCACCTCTTTTAAAAGCGGTACAACTTTTAAGCCTTCTTCCACAAAGGTCTGAAAATAGCCTTCGTGTTGAGCGAGATCGACAGCTTTTGTGAGTAGCGCAACCGCCTCTTTGCGATGATCCAAAGCTTGATGTGCCAACGATTGCAGCATAAAAACTTCTATCAGACGAGCAAAACGGCAGTTTGCCTCAACCTCCGTATGAATTGTGTCTAAAAGCGTCAATGCCGATTCCGCATCGTCATCAGCAATCAAAATGCGGGCAAAAACCAGATGATCTATCTCTAAAAGAAAGGACGGCTCATCTTTTGCAGTCAAGCCAGTTCGTTCTGCCCAATTCTTGGCCGCAAGCAGATTACCGCGCTGCAATTGAATTCTTGCTTCAGTGGCGGCCAATCTTGCTGAGGGGAAATAGGTTGTGTCATCTTGAAAGGCTTTCTGAATATCACTCAGGAGTGTGAGGGCCTGCTGCCCCTTCCCTTGCGCCTGATAGATTCGAGCGAGCGTAATAGCCCCCGTCTGCACAATCATGGCCATTGAGCGATTTAACTTGAGAAGTTCAAAGGCTGGCAATAAATAATCTAGCGCTTGGTCAAATTGATGTCGCTCTCTCAACAGCTCTGCCCAGCTAATGGCGACCATTGCCTTGCCTCGGCTTTGTGGACCTTGTAAATGGGATGTGAGATCTTGGAATATGTTTTCGGCCTTGGATAAACGGCCGTTGAGCCGAAATGCATCAATTAAGTAAGACAAAAAGGTGAATCGCGCATGCGTAATCGATGCGGCTTGCACGATGGAATCAAGCTGAACAGGGTTATATTTCAGAAATTGAGGAATGTTACCTGCCAAATAATAGACCGTTGCTAATGTGCCCGGTACTCCGACTTTTAAAACAGGATTTGCCACATCAGGTGCAAATGAAAGTGCATGTTCACAATATTCAATCGCTTTTAACAAGTTTCCCCGTAATCGCTCACGATTGGTTCGCGTTAAGGCAATCTGGGTTTTCAAATCCGCAACTTCTGACGATGAATACGCTGTTGAATCAATCAGAGCAGATGCTTCCTCCAACAAATCATCAATATAATTATCTTCATCAAGGGTTCTCCCCAATTCGAGCCAAGCAGTTATGACTAATAAATAAGGTGATTTCTTGATCAAATGGTCAGGTAAATTTTCCAACCAACGGCGAAGCTGCCCAACTTCCCCCTGCAAAGCAAGTAGCGTCCATGCATTTTCAGCCATGAGCTCGGCAACTAACTGTTGATTCCCACTTCGAACGGCATGTTGGATCCCCTCTACAAGGAAACCATTTTCGCTCAACCAACGACTTGCTCGCTCATGAGTTGATGACAGCGCACCTTGTAGGTTTCTATGGGCTTCTGCCTGTAAAAAATCAGCGAACAAATGATGATAACGATACCATTGACGGGCACTGTCTAAGGGAATCACAAAGAGACGAGATTGATCCAACATGTTTAATAATTGTTGGCTGTCCTCTCTTTCTAAGACAGCATCACATAGCGTTGCATTAAATTTTTCTAGAATTGATGTTTGCAGTAAAAAGTTTTGTATCTCTGGAGTTTGGCTACTTAAAACCTCCGCCGCCAAATAATCAACAATATATCGATGATCCCCTTTGAAGTTTTGTATCAATTCAGATGGATTATTTTTATTTTGCAAGGTGAGTGCAGCCAATTGAAGACTCGCCACCCAACCTTCCGTCACTGAATCAAGCTGTTGCACATCATCTGCTGTAAGGTTCAACTGCATGTTGTCGTTTAAAAAATGGGTTGACTCATCACGACTAAACCGCAAATCGTCCATATCAATCTCAACCATCTGCCGGCGAACCCGCAATAGCGGTAGCTGCAATGGAGGTTGTGAACGAGTAGTAATGACTAAATGAAAATTGGGAGGTAGGTGTTCCAAGAAAGAAGAAACCGCGTCATGAATCCTCGGGTCCTTGATTTCGTGATAATCATCGAGAACAAAAATAATTGACTTAGCATAAGTCACAAATTGATTAACAAGATTGGTAATCAGGGCGGAAATGGGTAGCGCGTCATCATAGTCTTGTAAGTAAAGATCTCTATTTTCTAAAAAGCGCGGGTCAAGCTCACCGAGGGCTGCTACAAAATAGGTAAAGAAACGATGCACATCATCGTCTGATTTATCTAATGAAAGCCACAGCTGTTGTGGAGGTTGTTCTTGCTTTGGAAGCTGGTTGAGCCAAGATGTCACCAAAGTGGTTTTGCCATACCCTGCAGGCGCAACGATTATGCTCAGCTTTCTACTCAGGTTTGCATTGAGGCGCTCAATTAGGTGCAAACGCTGGATTGATTCAGCTGGGATTGATGGCTTGAACAGCTTAGTGCGCATCAGGTTTTCCATACGCGCAATCCTATCAGTCAGGCATTATTTTCACAAAAGAAAGAGAACCCATTTTATGCATCATTCTATTCCCATCATCTTGGCATATGTTTTCTGAAAATAATGCACACCATGCTCGCTGATGTCACCTCGATCTTTATTAACAACAAATCGACCTTGTTTATACCCTTTCGAGTTCAAACCAAGGTGCACTGACTCACAAATTGATTTGTCTTCTAGCCACAAAACGTGCCATCGATAATCAGAACGCTCTTGTTTAATCGTTTCCCCTGGAAGCGTCATGATCAGACTTGTCATATGCGTCCGTCCAGCTTCAACTGGATAAAAGCGGAAGGCGCTCAACGATGCTTCACCTGGCAATGTGCTAATTCCCATATTGGGCCATAAATACCAAAACAAAGCGCTTTGGGAGGGCTCCGAAGGATCAACATGATACGCTTTGTTTTGTGATTTTTTGAGCCGCCCACTACTTTTGATCCAGAGACCATTTGCTTCGACCTGATAACTTTTCATCTCAATCAAATCAGAAAAGGCCGGATAGGCAGGTGAGCAGTGATAACATTCAAGGCAATTTTCAGCCAAAACTTTCCAATTAGCAGGAAGTTCTGACCCTGCCCAACTGTCCTCATTGGATGAATCGGAAGCAACAACCTTATCCCACCATTCAGTAGAGGCTTGAATGTCTGCAAACATCTCTCCGGCTTGCTCGGCAAGCGGAGTGGCGTCAGGATCTAAATTCACAAAAACGAACCCCAATATTTCCTCAACCCGCACGGAAACCAACCCAAAATCGCTTTTATCAAAGTCCATCTTATTTTCACAATGACGAGCGGTGTTGAGTGTCCCATCTGTGTTAAATGTCCAGGCGTGATAAGGACAAACAATAAAGCTTTTCACCTTCCCTTTGCCTTTTAGTAATTCATGTGCTCGATGTTGACATACATTGTAGAAACCTCGTAGGTTTCCATCTTTGCCTCGAATGACAAAGACATGTTGATCAACGATATAACCACAAACAAAGTCCCCTGGGTTTTGGAGCTCACTGATATGCCCTAACAGCTGCCAACTTTTGTAAAAAATTTGCTCTTTTTCCTGATGAAACAGTTGGGGATCATTGTAAAAGAACCCCGGCAAAGTATAAGAATGACTTGGATCATTATGAAGGGGAACATATTTTGGATAAGACATTTCTTTCTCCTTTAAGCGTCAAGCTACTTCTTCAAAGCGATTCGTGATGCTTCCAGTAAAAATCGTTCAGTTAACATAATGCGTGGCACTTGGCGTGCATTGGGAGCAATATTATGGAGCAATCGTAAATCCATAAAATAGACATCTCCCACCTCGCCAGTCATTTCAACAACCCGAAGTTCAACGTCCCCAACATGCCCCGATTCAATGAGAAATCGCTGGCGATCATCTATTTTATTGGTCATCAATTGGGCGAAATAGGATTCTCTCATCAATTTTTTGCGGAGCTTTGTCGAACTCATTCGCACACCTTCATTATGTAGTCGATGTGAGCCCGTAACTGCCAGCGTGCCACCGCCCTCCTCCTCCACTGGATCTAAAAAGGTGAAGATTTGCACGCCGGGTACGCCCCCGTCTGCCAATCGGGGCATATCTAAATGCCACGCTTGATAGGGCAAAGACCAACTTTTTGCATTTGGGAGGGTAAATAACAGGGCCGGAAATCCACTCATGGAGGTCATAGGTTGATTATCAGCCAATTCTTGGGCTGCTAATAAGGGATCACCATTCACAAGATCAATCAATATTTGATGTCTGTTCAAGGGTTTCACGATGCGCATACCGACGTCACGCAGTTGATAATCGTGCTCTACTGTGGGGGCATACTCTTCAAGCTGCCAACGGCCGTTTCTCCAAAGCCCTGCTTGCTCCAGATGCTCAAAAAGAAGGTAACGCGCTTTTTCAACTTTATCCAATGGGAGTACATTTTTCTTTTTGATAAGACCATGTGTCGCGAAGTGCTCTTTTTCAATCGAAGTGAACATAGTCGTTCCTTTGGCTCACCCTGCCTAACAACAGCTGATAAAGGGAGCCCACCCTAACGAAAGATTTATGACGCAATGGCTGAGGCAATTTTCTTGGCTTCAATGCCAATTTCTCTCAACATGCCCGTTGGTGAGACATAAAAGCCACAAAAATACAGCCCCTTAGTTGCTTCCTGGCCACTGCTTAGAGGAGTTCCTTCTGCATTCAGTAATTCAGCTGCACCCTGGAGGATTTGATGAACTTCAGGTCGATACCCCGTGCCTAAAATGATGGCGTCAAATTCTTGTTTACGGCCGTTTTCAAACACAACGTCATTCCCCTCAAACCGCTCAATCCCAGGCAGGATTTTGATACGGCCGTTTTTGATGCGTGAGACCGTGCCGATATCCAAAATCGGGATTTGTCCATCCTGACGAATTTGAACATTGGGGCCATATGGCAACTTTTTTAGACCATATTTTGTGAGGTTCCCAATGGAGAGTTGAATTAAAGGAATGGCTAAGAAATCTGCCAGTTGAGGCGGTAAATAATCCATCACCTGCCCAATTTTCAATATTGGAATGCCCAACAGATCACGAGGGATTACGTTGACAGGACTCCGCACAGACATGACCACTTCTCCTGCCCCACTTTCTTCTAAATCGATAGCTATTTCACCAGCTGAATTGCCAAAGCCTACGACCAGCACCGACTTCCCTTGATAAGAACGGCCGTTTTTGTAGGCTGAACTATGAAGAATCTCCCCTTGGAAATCTTGTTGTCCCGGCCACGAGGGTTCATTGGGAACTCGCGTATATCCAGTGGCAATGACTACATTTTCAGATTGATAAGTCGCAGAATTTGTTTTGGTCTCCCACTCGTCCCTTTGCCGCTGAATAGAAACAACGTCTTGGCCAAATTGGGGCGCTAATCCAAAATGATTGGCATACTGTTCAAGGTATTCAATCACCTGTTTGCGGGTTGGATATCGAGGATACGATTTGGGCATGGGCAAATGGGGTAGTTGAGAACTCCCCCGATCGGTATGAAGGTGCAAGCGATCATAATGGTTCCGCCAAGCAGAACCTACATGATTATCCTTCTCTAAAATCACAAAGTCATCATTTTGCTTGGTTAAACAGGCCGCGACGGCCAATCCAGCAGCACTCCCCCCAATAATCACGGTTTTTGATGAGGTTGGATCCATGAGTCCACCCTTCTTTGTGTCGTCTAGTCACCCTGTCGGTCTCCCAAATTTAAACACGTTTTGTTGTAACTCACGAATTTTCACTGTTTTGATTTTATTGTGTGGAATACGGCCGTTTACTCCCCAAAACAAAAAGGCGCATCCTTGATTTGGATGCGCCTCATTCACTTTATTGTCTTAATGATTTAGCCACGGTCAAAAATTACAAATTGGAAAAGTTGGCAGCTATTCGGGCCAGGTTCACCGTCTGCATGGGCATTTGGTGGGAATGGGGCTGGCACACTTTCATCTGTACAACCACCACGGAGCGTGCTGGTCATTTCGTCTT
>JANQSK010000684.1 GCA_028284105.1 Anaerolineae bacterium | reverse complement strand
CAAACGACGGCTCCAACCCCAGAGCCTGAAGCTATTGTTGAAGCGGAACCCGCTACAGAAGTGCCAACGACAGAAACGCCCTTGCCCCCAACCCACACGCCATCCCCTGAACCAACACTACCGCCAACCGAAACCCCGACCATCACAGCGACTGCCCCGCCAACCGAGACGCCTGAGCCG
Source organism: Anaerolineae bacterium (assembly GCA_028284105.1). GTDB lineage: Bacteria > Chloroflexota > Anaerolineae > Promineifilales > Promineifilaceae > QQUD01. The sequence continues at coordinate 2,016 of JANQSK010000684.1, read as the reverse complement.
ACAGCAACTCCGCCCGGTGATCTCGTGTTTGACTTTGAAATCCAGCGCGGGCGCACGAACCCAGCTTTGCGGTCAGGGAAGCGTGGGTGGGAAGCCGCTTGGACCTTTGCCCCTGGTGTCATCTATCACGAAGAGAAGTTCCACATGTTCTTTACCGGCTGGGATTGGACGGACAACATCCGCATTGGGTACGCCGTGTCAGACAATGGGTTGGATTTTGAGCGAACAAGTGACACCTTCATTCTTGAATATGCTCCAGAAGATCCAGATACAGGGATTTGGACCCCCGTTCCTCATGTTTTGGAAGACGGCACATGGGTGCTCTATGTGGGTAAAAACAATCAAGAGCGATTGACGAATGAAATTTTACGTGCCACGGCGCCTGATCCTGAAGGTCCTTGGACGTGGGATGACGAACCAATTTATGCCGCTGATGAGAACGATTGGGATGCGCATATTTTGCCAGAATCGATGGCGCGCACCCCTGAAGGTGGTTATCTCATCGCCTATGAAAGCAACTGGTGTCGAGATACGGAGGTTGGCATTATTTTCTCGGAAGATGGCGAAACTTGGGAACCGCACAATGATCCAGCAACCGATTCTGCACCGTTTGCAAATAGTGATCCCGTGCTGAGTCCATCAGGTGTTGAAGAAGACTGGGATCGACAAGCGTTAAGCAGTCCCCTGATCTTTGCGACGGATGATGGATATGAGCTGTTTTATATCGGCCAATATCGCAACATTGGCAACCCGATGCCCTTTTTTGAATTTGCTTGGATGGGGTATGCAACCAGCCCAGACGCCATCAATTGGGAAGTTTATGAAGCCAATCCCGTGGTTGAGTTGACCGGTGAGCGCGGCTGCCCTTGGATGAGCGGATTAAAGGTGGACGACACCTACTATTTGTACATGGCATTGAGCGCAGGGTCGATTGGGATCGGGGTAATTACGGGCACAATTTCCCCAAGGTAACAGTGATTACACAGAGGTGTGGCGTTTCGATCTAGGTTATTGATTAAGTCGCACCTCTGCTTTTTGTAAAAGGATTGATATGGATGAGTAAAAATGCAATAACGGCCGTTTTAATCGGAATGTTTCTGATTATTGGAATCGGAATGGGTGCTGCATTCGGTGCCGTATTCGATGATATGGGTCTGTGGATTCCTGTAGGTACTGCGATTGGAGCAAGTTTAGGAATGGCAACCTATTGGGTTCAGACCGCAGAATCAACAGAAGATTCTTGACATTGCCAATCCTAAAATTTGAATAAGTATCATGTCATCTCGTCATGTGTAGACGGGATTTTTTGCATTTTCAGTGGACAATGGGAGCGATATGACCAAGCCGGTCATCCATAGTGACAATCTGAAAAGTTTTGTAAATCACAAAAAGTTTTAAAAATTAGATCAGCTTCAATGGTTGTGATTTACTCGGTGATTGACAGCCTCTGTAGGGCATCTTTTTTAGAAAACTTTCTGTCAATCACATAAGGAAGAGATATGAGAATAAAAAGACCCAATAGATATTATTTAGTGTTTGTGTTGATGCTATTTGCCGTTGCTGGCTGTGCTATTCAACCTGAAGTAGACACGGCCGTTAACAATGAGCCTGTTATTACGGCCAGCGAAGTTGAAGTGGCCACAGAGATTCCACCTGAACCCACAAATACGGCCGTTCCTGAAGCGACCTCTCTTCCTCCAACAGAGCCATGCAGCGTAGCCGGACAGCAGCAGCAAATCGATGCTGCTTTTGCCAGCTACCAATCCGCTCGCGAAGGAGACCCACTGCTCTCGCTTACCGATTGGGTCAACGACACAACATCTGAAATAGCCTCTGTCTGTTTAGCCGACAAATTTGAATTGAGTGATCCTGACGTGCTGGCTGATTTGTTGGCCAAGCTACAAGAAGGGGGCTACGTCGTTTATGTGCGCCACACGCACACCGATCGCTCTCGGGGCGATACGGACGTTAGTTTTGGGAATTGTGATCTCCAGCGTATTTTGAGCGAGCGCGGAC
>JANQSK010000671.1 GCA_028284105.1 Anaerolineae bacterium | reverse complement strand
GACACCATGGAAGCTGTTCCTGTTGGAACTGGGCCATACAAAATGGTTCCTGATGAAAACACGCCTGATCAGGTCTGGGTCTTTGAACCTTTTGCAGATTATTGGGATCCATCAGTCATTGCGTTTGAACGGGTTGAAGATCATTACATCCAAAATCCTGAAGCACGGGCCAACGCTTTGATCAATGGTGATGTCGATGCCATTAATGTAGAACCAGGCGATTTGCCAGCTATCGAAGGAACTCCAGGTTTGTTAATTGACCGTGACCCGATGGTGGGTATTGGTTTCCAAGTACTTGACCTAAACGGTGAAATGGTGCCTGAATTAGCCGATAAGAATGTTCGCTGTGCCCTTTCTCACGCCATCAATCGAAATGAGTTTGTTTCCATTTTGTGGAGTGGGAATGCAACACCGGGTGTTCAACGAGAAGTTCGTGGTCAATATGGCTATTTGGATAATCCACCTGACGTTGGCTACAACCCAGAACGTGCTGCTGACTTGCTTGCTGAAGCTGGTGTTTCAGAGCTAAGTCTAATGAGTGGTTTCTGGGGTGGTCCTTTTGCAACAGCTGCACTCGGTGCCCAAGGATATTGGGCGGAAATTGGTGTCACTATCGAATATGAAAACTTCCCACCACCTGACATGTGGGCAAACGCTATTGCAGGAACATATGCTATTCAACCGTTGCCATTCCCTGAAGCCCATCTTTCTACGGCGTTGGCTCAACGAGCGGGTGCTGGCCCAATCAATCCATCTAAGGTTGTGCCGGAGGGAGTTCAAGAGTTAATTAACGAAGCGTCGACTCTCTCAGCCGAAGAAGCAGAACCACTGCTCGCTGAAGCGAAGTCAATCATGATTGAAGAGTGTATTTGGATTCATATCGCCACAATTGACGGTATCGTGATGTACAGTGACCAATTCACTGGAATCGATAAAGTTCCTGGTCAACCTTTGACCTTCGATATTAAGAAGGTTCGCTGGGCTGACGGCGGTTAATTGGTAAATTAGTAATTCAGTTAGTCAGTAATCTGTTACTGACTAACTGATGACCTACCAACAGACGAACTTATAAAATGCTACGCTATATTCTGCAACGCTTACTCATTACGATTCCACTCATCTTATCGATTGGGATTTTGGCGTTCTTTCTTGTTGATTTGATTCCTGGCAGTCCCGCTGTGGTGATGCTTCAAGATGCCGCAACACCGGAAAATATCGCCATCCTTGAAGAGCAAATGGGGTTAAATGATCCGCTCCCACAGCGTTTTATTCGCTGGATGAGTGGTGCTCTTGTCGGTGATTTTGGCGAATCTGTACTCACCGAACGACCTGTTACTGAAATGTTGCTTGAACGATTGCAACCTACTATGTCAATTGCAGTAGGTGGGTTATTACTTGGCATTGTGCTGGGTTTGTTTTTTGGTATTTCGGCAGGTCTTTACCCTGGTTCCATTCTTGACAGGGTTATTACGATTCTTACCTCAACCTTAATTGGGGTTCCGGGCTTTTTACTCGGGATCATCCTCATCATCTACTTTGCGCTTGAGCAAGGGTGGTTCCCAGCTATTGGCTATGTTCCCATTCAGGACGGGTTTAGTGAATGGCTCAATAGCATCACCCTACCTGCAATTGCGCTTGCTATCCCAACGAGTGCCCTTGTCGCTCGACAAATGCGTAGCTCGATGAGTAATGTATTACAGTCGAAATATATTCAGGCGGCAAGAGCAGGAGGTGTTCCACGTTGGCGCATCGTTAGTCGATACGCCCTCAGAAATGCAATGATTCCTGTCGTGACGGTGATTGGTTTCCGAATTGCTGTGATTTTGGGGTCCACTTTTGTTATTGAATTAGTATTTAATATTTCAGGAATCGGCCGTTTATTGGTTAAGTCTGTTCTTGATCAGGATGTCCCTGTCATTCAAGGGGGCATGGTGCTCGTCGCACTGATTGTTGCCATCTCCAGTTTACTGATCGATTTGAGCTATGCGTGGCTAAATCCACGAGTGAGGTTGGATTAGCATGAGAAGTACATTTTGGCGCAGGCTGCTCAGAGATCCGTTCACATTTACGGCCGTTATCTATCTCATCATACTCGCCTTCTTAGCCCTATTTGCCAACGTCATCACACCATTCGAACCAATGGAGCAAAATCTCATTGCTCGGTTTGGGACTCCCTCTGGAGATCATTGGCTAGGCACCGACGATTTTGGTCGTGATTTATTTAGTCGAGTCATCTTTGGAGCTCGCTTTGCCTTTCAGGCTCTCTTTGTCAGTTTGGGCATCGCCGTGTTTACTGGAGTGCCTGTTGGACTGGTGGCTGGCTATTTTGGTGGCCAAATTGACCGCGTCATTAGCTGGATCATTGACGTCATCTTTACCGTGCCAGCAATTATGCTAGGGTTTGCCATTGTAGCGATTTTGGGGAGCGGTCTAAATAGTGCAATGATTGCACTAGGAATCGTTTTTTCCTCTCGCTTTGCCCGTCTCACGCGTGGTGTGATGATCTCTGAAAAGTCTGAGCTTTACGTAGACGGGGCAAAAGTGGGTGGGATACCAACTGTTCGCATTCTCTTCCGGCATATTTTACCAAACATCGCACCGTCTCTCATTGTCCAAGTAGCTATTATTTCAAGTGCTGTTCTTATTCTGGAAGCAACCTTTAGCTTTCTAGGGCTGGGTGTTAATGCAGGTGAACCCGCATGGGGTCGAATGTTGGCTGAAGGGCAAGCGCGTTTACGACAGCATCCGTGGGGTGTTGTTCCGCCTGGACTAGCCTTAGTTTTGACAGTCATTGCCTTTAATTTGTTGGGGGATGGCATACGGGATGCAATTGGCCGTGATACGCGAAATAATCAGTTAACTGCGACTAGAAAGCGCTTGGGGAAAACGGCCGTTTCTTACCAACATGCCACTGAAGCAACGCTCTCCGTTCGTGGTTTAGAAGTACAGTTTCCTGGCTCCAACAAACAAAACCTCACAATTCTTCAAGATGTTTCTCTTGAGATATTTCCGGGTGAAACATTAGGCTTGGTGGGTGAATCTGGCTCCGGCAAAAGCATGACAGCTCTCTCAGCATTAGGGCTCGTTCCAGCTCCTGGACAAGTTACCCAAGGGTCGGTTCAATTTGAAGGGCGTGAGATTACAATGCTCAGTGAAGCAGACTTGAACAAGATTCGTGGTAATGATATTGCCATTATCTTCCAAGAACCTTGGGCCGCTTTAAATCCCTCCATGACTGTCGCGACCCAACTCATTGACCGCCTTACCATTCATAAAGGCATGAGTAAGGCGGCCGCCCGCGAACGAGCATTGCAATTGCTAAGAACCGTGCAAATCCCAGATCCAGAACGACGGCTTGATGAATATCCACATCAGCTTTCTGGTGGAATGGCACAACGTGTCGGTATTGCTTTGGCGCTCTCATGTGAACCCCGACTTTTAATTGCAGATGAGCCATCTACAGCGCTTGATGTGACGGTACAAGGGCAAATCTTAGATCTCTTAACGCAACTGCAAAAAGAGTTTGGCATGGCGATTCTATTTATCACGCATGATTTGGGCGTAGTGGCTGAAATCGCGGATCGCGTTGCTGTGATGTATGCCGGTGAAGTTGTGGAGGTAGGAACAGCGGAAGAACTGTTTTCTAATCCGCGCCATCCTTACACCAAAGCATTGTTGGAAACATTGCCGCACAACGGACGTTCCGATAACAAGCTCCCTGTCATTGATGGCTTAGTCCCTCCACCCAGCGCGTGGCCAACAGGCTGTCGCTTCCATCCACGCTGCAAATTTGCGGTTGAAAAATGTAAAGAAGGGCAGGTTGAATTAACGGCCGTTACCGGCAAACGGGTAGCCCGCTGCCTTCGCTTAAATGAAATTGATTTCACAACAAAGGAATAAGCAATGCTAAAAATTGATGTCTTCAATCATTTGCTCCCCATTAAATTTGTTGAGCGGATGAATGAGATCAACCCCAATATGCCCAACATTGTCAAGCGAATGCGCAACATTCCATCATTAACGGATATGGATTTGCGATTACGCCAGCTTGAAGAGTTTGGCGACGACTATCGACAAATTGTGTCGATGGCCATGCCGCCAACTGAAATGATTGGCACACCAGAAGATTCTGCCGAATTATGCCGTATTGCCAACGATGGCATGGCAAAGATTGTGGAAATGGATGACCGATTTCTTGGGTTCATTGCGGCCGTGCCAATGGACAATGAAGAAGCAATTGCCCCAGAAATTGACCACGCCATCAACGATTTAGGGGCCAGAGGGGTTCAGGTTTTTACCAATGTGAACGGAAAAGCTCTAGACCAACCCCAATTTTTGCCGTTATTTGAGCGAATGGCGCACCATGATTTGCCAATTTGGGTTCACCCAACCCGCGTTGCCACCCACCCAGATTATATCGGTGAAGAACGTTCTTGGTATGAAATTTGGTGGACATTTGGCTGGCCTTATGAAACGAGCGCCATGATGGCTCGTCTTATTTATAGCGGCTTGATGGACAAATTCCCTAATCTCAAGGTCATCACCCATCATATGGGCGGCAACACCCCGTTCCATGCTGGTCGAGTAGGGCCCGGAAATGATCAACTCGGAGCACGAACGTCAGATTATGACCTTGTTGGAATTAGAGAGGGGTTGAAGAAACGGCCGTTGGACTACTTCAAAATGTTCTACGGCGATACCTGCACCTTTGGGTCACTTGGGGCCCTCATCTGCGGCATGGAGTTCTTTGGCGCCGACCACATCGTCTTTGCATCTGATTCTCCATTCGATCCCGAAAAAGGCCCAGGCTACATTCGCGAGACGATGCGATTAATCGATAGCTGGGATATTTCAGACACAGATCGCCAAAAGATTTATCAAGACAATGCAGTTCGGCTTATGAAGCTAGATATTTAAAAGAGGATTTCCTCGTTTCAAGTGATGAAATGTTGGATGAACAGCATAGGAAACAGTTCGTAAGCAGAGCTATTCTACACATCATGCATTACTCACGATGTTCAAGGAGGCCAAAGAATTATGACTGAATACAATAATCGTCAAGAATTCGAAATGGGGCATTGGCCTGATTTACGCCAAGCCTTTAATAATTTGGTTCAACTCGTCTGGAGTGATAGAGAACTTAGCGAGCAATTCAAACAAGAGATTTTTACGATGGCCAGCTACGCCAGCGGTTGTCAGCATTGTCAATCACATGGAGCATTTCATCTCAATGCAATGGGCGTTGAAACCGAGCGTATTCGTGCCATCTGGGAATATGAAACATCCGATCTCTTTTCAGATGGAGAGCGCGCGGCGCTTGATCTGGTTCGAGCAGCAGCCCAAATACCCAATGCTGCGACGCCGGAACATTTCGAAAAACTGCGTAAATATTTCACAAACACACAAATCATCGAAATTTTAGCGGTCAATTCAGCAGCTGCATGGCTCAATCGGTGGAACGACACCATTGCCACGGTCACCGACCAAGAATCGGTCGATTGGGCAACTGAAAATCTGACTGATGTGGGTTGGCATATTGGCAAACACACGGGCGATGACAGCGAGCAACGCAAAGCGCATCCCATCAATATGGGCTGGATCAAAGAGAGAACGGCAAAAGATGAGTGATTATAACAACCGCCAAGAGTTTGAAATGGATCATTGGCCTGAATTACGAACAGCCTTCACGAAGCTGGTTAAAACGGTTCAGCAAGATAAAGAGATTCCAAAGCAATTCAAAAGCGAGCTGTTTACAATGGCTAGCCTTGCAAGTGGCTGTACTCATTGCCAATCACATGGGGCTTTCCGACTCAACTCAATGGGCGTTGAAACTGAACGCATTCGTGCCCTTTGGGAGTATGAAACATCCGATTTGTTCACAGATGGGGAGCGAGCAGCTTTTAATTTGGTTCGGGCTGCAGCTCAAATACCCAATGCCGCCAAACCAGAACATTTTGAAGCGTTGCGCAAGCATTATTCAAACACCCAAATCATTGAAATATTAGCCGTGAGCAGTTTGGCTGCTTGGCTCAACCGTTGGAATGATACCATTGCCACGGTCACCGATCAGGAATCCGTTGATTGGGCAACTGAAAATCTATCTGATGTGGGCTGGAACATTGGCAAACATACCGGTGAATCAAGCGAACAACGGAAGGCGCATCCAATCAATATGGGGTGGGTAGAACGGAATAAATAATTCAGGTTTTAGAAAAAGAGTAGACAGTAAAAAGAAAAGAGCAAAGAGAATAGAAAAGCTGAAGGCTAACAAGCTGACAAGCTAAAATGCTGATATCTAAAAGGAGACCAATTATGTTAGACCTATATCATCATGGATCATCTGTATGTGCGGCGAAAGTGCGCTTTGCGTTGGCTGAAAAAGGTGTTGAATGGAAGAGCCACTATCTTGATATTTTAGCGGGTGACCAGTTCGACCCAGATTATATGAAACTAAATCCGAAGGCTGTTGTACCGACGATTGTTCACAACGGGCAGGTCATCGTTGAATCAACTGTCATCTGTGAATACATCGATGAATCGTTTGATGGGCCATCCTTAGTGCCTGCCACGCCTCTGGAACGAGCACGCATGCGCCTGTGGACAAAAGCTGTAGACGAAGAGATTCACCCCGCGTGTGGTGAAGTCACCTTTGTATCCTGCCATCGTTTTGTCATTATGCGATTGGGTGATGAAGGGGTAGAAGAGTTCTTAAACGCAACCCCACCCCGTTCTGTGACGCCCGCCTGGAAAAAGCGGAAGCGGGATCTTGTCATGCTTGGCATTGATGCGCCTGGTATCGAAGTGAAG
>JANQSK010000674.1 GCA_028284105.1 Anaerolineae bacterium | reverse complement strand
GATGGGCGGGGCTTCTGTCTTCATTGTCTATCTTTTAGGTGTTCGGCTCGGGGGGAAGCGATTGGGATTATTGGCAGCTGGCATAACGGCCGTATTGCCCTATCTTGTGGCAGACGCCCACTTTGGCACAACCGACACGCCACTCTTCTTTTGGATTAGTCTTGCCCTCTATCTCATCATTCGTGTGTACGACAACTGGGAAACCGACACCGTATGGGCCTTCATTGGGGCTGGATTTATCGCAGGATTGGCGACCTCTACAAAGTACAATGGAATCATTCTCATTATCCCGCTTTTGATATTGCCCTTTTTACGGATGAAATCACTAGAAGATATCGTGCGTTTTCGTACGATTTCGGGTCCAGTAGCAATGGGAGCAGGATTCATTGCAGGAACGCCCTTCGCCGTGCTTGATCTGCCTCACTTTTTAGGCTGGTTTAGCTATTCGCTTCGTTTATACAATCTCCCAGTTGAACGGGATATCTCAGCCTGGATGTGGCATCTTAATTTTCACCTCAATCGTCCACACGCCATCATCTTTATTCTAGGATTCATTGGTTTCTTTATTAGTTTTTACTATTGGGGGAAGCGCGCCATCCTGCTGAACACCTTCTCCATCGCGCTCTGTTTTGCAGTGCTCAATCAAACAAACTTTCAAGCACGCATGTGGCAACCCGCTTCAATGGTCGTGATCTTATGGGCATCACTCGTTATTGATTTATTGCTTCAACGGTTTGAAAACTGGGCTCGTTTGGCAAAGTGGCGGCCCTATGTGCAGTATGCTTCTCTTTTAATACTCATCCCGCTGACATTAGCTTCAATACAATACGGCCGTAATTTTCAAAACGGTGATGTGCGGACGCAAGCAGGTGATTGGATTCGAACCAACATTCCTGAAGGTACACCCATAGCAGGCGATTATTTTATGCCCAACGTCAATCCAGAGAGATGGCCAACCACGCAATCATTCCATATCTATCAGCATGACGTGAGCTGGTACCGCGAACAAGGCATTGAATACCTTATCCTGAACGAAGCGCTTCTCGATTTTGACAGTCTTCCGACTGAACTCGTGCAAAATTATGAAGCGATGCTCCCCGAGATTTGTCTCGTTGAAAGCATCAACGGCTCCTTCCTCGCCACGACCACATTTGACATTAAAGTGTATCGACCCTATCCCTGTGGGGCATAAATGAAGATTTTATATATCGTTTCTAATCGCATGGGTCGAGGCACCTACTGGCGTGCCTTAGGGTATGCTCAGGCACTGACTAAGCGGGCGCATTCAGCAACCGTACTAGCCGTTGGCACTCAAAAATGGGGCATCCAAACACACCATATTGATAACGTAACTGTCATTGAAACCCCAGATTTAATTCCCACTTCCGGCTATGATTTGTGGGATACGGTTAACCGTATTCATTGGTCACGCAACAAGCAATTTGATCTCATTCATCTTTTTGAAAACAGACCCGTCACTATATTCCCAGGGCTTTTTAATAGTCGAAAGCACCAAACGCCGCTATTTATGGATTGGTGCGATTGGTTTGGAAAGGGTGGCTCTGTCGAGGAACGGTCGTCTTTGCTGCTCCGCACAATATTACGCCCTGTTGAAACCTATTTTGAAGAAACATTCCGAACGCGCGCCGTTGGCACTACGGTCATCAACACTGTTTTGCAGAGAAAAGCAGAGGGGTTGGGGGTTCATACCGATGACATTCTTTACATGCCAAATATAGCTAATCTAGATCACATGCGTGTTCAAGATAAAGCAAATGTTCGAACTAAGCTTACCCTATCAGAAAATGTCCCAATTTTAGGATACACCGGTGCTATTTTTGAAAAGGATGCTCGCTTGATGGCTCAGGCATTTGATGAATTAATCAAACAACGCCCAGACGCCAAGCTTCTCCTCATTGGGTACAACAATCAGCCCATTGAAGAGTGGGTTACGGATAAAACGGCCGTTATTCGAACAGGCTTTGTTTCATCTGAGGCATTGGCTGATTATGTGTCAGCTTGTGATATGGGGTGGCTCACTTTGGTTAACAATGGGGCTAATCGAGGCCGCTTCCCTATGAAAACGTTTGACTTTATGGCAGCAGGGAGGCCTTTATTGGTGACAGATGTTGGTGATCTTCGGCAATTTGTAGAAGGGCATCAAATTGGCGTTGTGGCTAAGGATTCACCTAAAGCTATTGCTGAAACAACGCTTGATTTATTAGACCACACCGCGCTACAAACAAAATTGGGAGATAACGGCCGTGATGTCGTCACCTCCCAATTTAATGAGTCGATATTAGCTGAAAAGCTAGAAGCGTTTTATCTTTCTAAGTTCAGTACCTGATGTGCCCACTGGTTTTTATACCATTCAACAGTCTCTTTTAATCCTGTCTCGAAATCAACCTGTGATTCGAACCCAAACAGCTCTTTTGCTCGGCTGACATCTAACTTGCGTCGAGGTTGTCCGTTAGGTCGATCCGTGTTCCACACAATTTCCCCATCAAATTCGGTCACTTTGGCAACTGTTTCAACGAGATCTTTAATGCTAATTTCAAAGCTGCTGCCCAAATTTATTGGCAAGTCGCCATCATATCGCTCGGAGGCAAGCACAATACCTCGTGCGGCATCTTTAACAAATAAGAACTCGCGAGTAGGTGACCCATCTCCCCAGGCTTCAATCGATTTATCACCACGTACTTTTGCTTCAATACATTTCCGAATCAAAGCTGGAATGACGTGGGATGATTCTGGATCAAAGTTGTCGCCAGGGCCATAAAGGTTGACCGGCAATAAATAGATCGAGTTAAATCCATATTGACTGCGATACACATTAGACTGAACTAACAGCATCTTCTTGGCTAAGCCGTAGGGCGCATTGGTCTCTTCAGGGTACCCATTCCACAAATCTTCTTCACGAAATGGAATTGGTGCAAACTTAGGATAGGCACAAATCGTCCCAATAGCCACAAACTTTTGAATGCCAGCTAGATAAGATTCGTGCATTAGCTGGGTTCCCATCATCAAATTATCATAGAAAAATTCAGCTTGATGGGCTAAGTTGGCCCCAATGCCACCGACGCTTGCCGCCAAATGGATAATGACATCTGGTTTTGCATCAGCCAATAACTGTTTGATGGCTGGAAGTTGGACTAAATCATATTCTCGCCGGCGCGGGATAAATAGTTCTTCGGCACCGCGTGCTTTGAGCTCCTTGACAACATAGGAGCCTAAAAAGCCCTCACCTCCGGTGACACAAACACGCTTCCCTTTCCAAAATTCTGTTGGTTCTATCCAATCATTCATTATTTCACCCCGATTTGTGTCAAACAAAATCGTTAACGTCAAGATTCACAAAAACATACAAATCATACAGAATGGGTATGTGTTCAGCAACTTACATTAATTTTCACACGCTTTATGTTGAAAACTATCAGTTCTTCATTACACTTCGCACAGATTAATTGAGGGAAATGATTTGAAGGAAAACGCAAAAGTTGTTGTAGTCATCTTAAATTGGAATCAAGCTGGCGAAACGGTGGCTTGCATCAACTCTTTAAAGCAGCAAACTCACCCTAATGTTCATCTTTTAGTCGTTGACAACTGCTCATCAGATGATTCTGTTGATGTGATAAAGCAGCACCATCCCCTAATTCCAATCTTGCAGAATGAAAGAAACGCTGGATTTGCTGGCGGAATGAATTTGGGAATCAATGAAGCGTTGCTATTAGATGCTGATTGGGTCTTTGTCATCAACAACGACACACTTTTTGACCCAACTGCCATTGCGCAACTTCTCCATTATGCAGAGCCGTCGATGGGGCTGCTTGCGCCCGTTATTTATTATGAAGAGCAAGAGGATTTAATTTGGTCACACGGGGGTCAGCTAAACAAAATGCTTTTAGAGGTTGATGGGATTGGCCGTGGAGAAAAAGATATAGGTCAATATCCTGCCTCAATGCCCGTTGATTTTGTGCCGGGCTGCGCAATGCTTCTCTCTCGCCAAGTATTGAACGATGTCGGCCATTTTGACGAGCGTTTCTTTATGTATTATGAAGATTCAGATTTATGCTTACGCATTCGACAAGCTGGATTTGAAATTTTCACTATTTTTGATGCGAAGATGTGGCATAAGGTAGCGGTTAGTAGTGGAGGCACAGATTCTCCCAATGAGCGCTATTGGATGGCACATTCAAGTATTCAGTTTTTTGTCAAACACGGCCGTTTCCCCAACAGTATCCTCATCATCCTTTGGCGCTTAGCCAGCAGCCTCAGAACAACAATTCGTCTGCTCATGAATAATAAAACGACTGCATTAACTGCCTATTGGAAAGGTTTGTGGCATGGTTTGTTATTTGTGCTATCTAAGCAAGCGGGTTCCCCACGTTTCCCGAAACCACGAACTTGACTATAATCCCGCCCATGGCATTAAACACCCAATTAGAAGAAGTCACCTGCCAAGTTTGTGGCTCAAACGATACGCAAACCCTGTTTGATGGAAAAGACCTCTGGTTTAAGCTACCAGGTGACTTCCCTGTTTGTGAATGCCAAGTGTGCGGTTTGATTTATCTCAATCCAAGACCGCATCGAGACTCAATTGGGGCGTATTATCCTGACAGCTATCAACCGTATAAAATTGCCACAGCCGACATTGAATCCCCCATCAAACGCTGGGAACAAGGATACAGCCTGCAAAAACGCATCAATGTCATTCAAAGACATTGCCCAACCCCTGGCACCGTTCTGGACGTTGGCTGTGCGACCGGGAATATGCTAGCAGCCCTGCGCGATTCAGGCTGGACCCCAACGGGTGTCGAAACAAACCCCACGGCTAGCGCTTATGCCCGTGACCGCCACAATCTTGATGTGTTTACGGGTGAATTGGAAGAGGCTGACTTTGAAAACGGCCGTTTTGACCTCGTCATCTTTTGGGATGTACTCGAGCACGTGTTTGAGCCCAAGGCAACACTTGAAGAAGCAGCACGCATTGCCAAATCTGATGCAACGCTAATTTTGACACTTCCCAATCCAGATAGTGTCGATGCCAAACTTTTCGGGTCAAGCTGGGGCGGTTGGGATATCCCGCGACATCTTCAAATCTTTCCAAAGCCTGTAATCAAACGATTGCTCAATGAAACGGGTTGGGAAATGG
>JANQSK010000649.1 GCA_028284105.1 Anaerolineae bacterium | reverse complement strand
CAAAGAAGTTGATTCCCATCTCAACGGCCGTATCCATCACCGCAAACGCCTCTTGCTCATTTTCTCCTTTACCGAAGAAAGCAGGGGCACTCCCCACGCCGCCAAAATTGCCACATCCTAATCCAAACGCGGAGACTTTTAGTCCGGTATTGCCCAGTTTTTTGTATATCATGGTTTGATCCTTTCGATTGTCAGCAATTCAGCCAGTTAGTAGTCCAGCTTCTCAGCAAAGGCCACTTTGAAACCAGACGAACTTCAAACAACCGTGCCAATTACCAATTACTAATTACCAAATTTCCCTTATCTTAATGCCGCAAACACCAGTTCATGTAAACGGCCGTTGTCAATCTCCAGCACGATGTCAGCATTTTTAGTGTCACTGTACAAATCGAGCCAATCTACCGTCGTTTGCCCTCGGGTCCATTCCCCCTGCATTTCAATGGCAAGGTGGTGCTGTTCAGATTTGAGCACAATATCTGGTTCAATCGCCACTGCCATAGCCACGGGATCTGCAAAAAATTGGACGGTTCGTTTTCGGACCTCTTCGATAAAGCGATTCGAATGTGCAGAGATGGCCGTATAAAATCGGGATTTTTCCGTATTCAAAGCGTCCCATTCAGCACGCACTTCTTTGGTAAATCCATTACGGGATGTCAGCTCCCAATCGGAGACTTTAATCAGCTTTCCAGCCTTGCCCCACGCATCAAACACGACGTGGGCCGCTTCAGGATCGGCGTAAATATTGAACTCCGAACAGCGATTGATATTGCCATGCCCCGTCACAGCGCCTCCCATCACGACAACCCGTTTAATTTTATGAGGCAGTTCAGGATCGAGTTTTAGAGCAGTGGCTAAATTTGTCATGGGACCAAGCATGACCAAGGTCAACGCATCAGGCTCGTTAGTAAAGCGATTAATCATCTCCATGGCAGCATGGGTTGATTCAATTGGCCGAGAAGAACGGTAGCCGGTGTTTCCGAGTCCATCTTTGCCATGCGCATTACTTGCATCTCGCGGTTTGTGTACAAAAGGACCGGCACATCCAGCATAGACCTTGATTTGGTCGTCTTGAAGGATATCGAGCATCACACCCACATTATTGGTGGTGTTGACCAAACCGACGTTTCCTGCCGTTACTGTGATCGCCTCAATTTGAACATTAGGATGTTGATAGGCCATCATCATCGCAAGAATATCGTCTTCACCAGGATCAGTATCTATAATTAACCTGTGCATTATTCGTCCCTTGTTGATATAAAATTTGGAATCATACCAACTGTACCGCATAACAGAATTTAGGAGAAAGGATATGAACACGTTTGCCCCTGAAGATTTATTCAAGCTTCAATTTTTGCAGGATGGCGTATTTTCGCCTGATGGCACCAAAGTGCTTTATACGGTGTCACATGTTGATACGGCCGTTGATAAAGAACGAATGACCATCAGGCTACACGATCTTGAATCAGGCACTGACCGTCAAATGACCAATGGAAACGCGCTCGATCACAATCCAGCCTTTTCTCCAGATGGCAAAACGATTGCCTTCTTGTCTGACCGGAATAAAAAACTGCAACTTTATGCAATGCCAGTTGATGGGGGTGAGCCAAAACAGTTAACCGACCTCAAGCAAGGGGTGGCAAGCGGCGCTGTTTTTTCTCCTGATGGGAAGACGATTGCCTTTACGGCCGTTGCTTCTTTCGAAGGAGACAATCCGCCTGATTTAACCAAAGAAGTTTATCGCGTCACGCGCCACGTCTATCGTTTTGATGCGGTTGGGTATCTCGATCAAAACGTGAAAGATATTTACCTCCTCGACGTCGCCTCAAATGAAGTACGCCAGCTCACCGATACAGAAAAGGATTGCTCTCAGCTCAAATGGTCACCAGATGGACAAAAGTTGATGTATTTATCAGGCATGCACCCAGATTCGTTCATGATGTTACGGAATGACATCAGCGTGATTGATTTGAATGGGAAAGTTGAAACGTTTACGGATGAAACCATTGGCGTTCAATCTGCTGACTGGTTGCCAAGCGGTAACAAAATCTTGTATCTCGGTCGCCCAATGATAGGTGTGCCTATCGGGACAAAATCTGATCTATGGGTTCTTGATTTAGGAACTGGTCAAACAACCAATCGGAGTGGTTCTCTTGCCGTTGGTTCCGGTGGCTCGCTTTCATTAAGAATGCCAACACGCATTATGTCAAGCAAGCCATTCAAAATTGTTTCTGATGAGCATGCCTATTTCCGTATACAGGAAGGGGGTAATCTTCACGTCTATCAGCTTGCCCTGTCTGGAGAGGAACAGTGGCGGCCCATCATCACTGGAGAACGGGCAGTAACGCTATTGGATTGGCATAACGGCCGTATGCTCCTAGCCGAAACGAATATCAACACCCCACCCAACCTCATTATTGCCAACGATGACGGCTCAGCTGAAACGCAGCTTACTCATATCAACCAATCTTTTTTGTCTGAAATGACACTACCAGAAAGTGAAAATTTACACTTCAAAGGGCAAGATGGCGTTGATGTGGAAGGTTGGTACATGAAACCACCCAATGGCACTGCACCCTACCCCACAATTCTGTACATCCACGGTGGCCCCCATGCCGCCTACGGCAACGGCTTCGCATTTGATTTCCACATGCTCACAGGCCAAGGATATGGCGTCTTGTTTATCAACCACCGCGCATCAACAGGGTATGGAAATGAATTCTCAACCGCCATCAAAGGAGACTGGGGAAATCTAGACTATGGGGATTTGATGGCAGGTGTTGACTATGCGATAGAACAAGGGTTGGCTGATGGTGACCGCTTGGGCTGTTGTGGCACATCAGGTGGAGGAAACTTATCTAGCTGGATTGTCGGAAATACCCGTCGCTTTAAAGCGGCCGTGCCCCAAAATCCGGTCACCAACTGGGTGAGCTTTTATGGCTGTAGCGACATCGGCGTTTGGTTTGGGGTCGCCCAAATGGGTGGTCATCCTCATGAAATACCAGAAGTCTATGCCAAATGCTCTCCTATCACCTACGCACATACTTGCACAACACCTACCTTGATGGTGCAAAGCGAGCACGATTGGCGCTGCCCTGCAGAGCAATCTGAGCAATTTTATACGGTGCTCAAAGCCAATGGCTGCACTGTCGAAATGTTGCGCCAGCCTGGTGGCTCACACGGTGCATCCATTATTGGTGAAATCAATCTGCGGCGAGAGCATTTGCTCGCTATGCTGGATTGGTTTAATCGGTATGTGTAGAAAAGTACCAAAAATTGGCATTTTTTAACATTAGCACTTCATATTCGATGGCTATAATTG
>JANQSK010000630.1 GCA_028284105.1 Anaerolineae bacterium | reverse complement strand
TTGCCACCGCAGCCACGCTTCTTGAACCATATCCTCAGCATCCATAACGCTGCCTAACATACGATACGCGATGCTAAACAGATAGGGTTGATATTGGGTAAAGGTTTCATTCATGCTGATAAAACACTTTCTTTTCGAGCACGGTGAAGACTCTCCGTACGAATCGATAGGATTTTTTCGGCCACGGCTTTTCCGCTAGCGAACGATGCATCTGCAAGCCATCCTTTATTGCCTACCCAATCACCTGCTAGAAACAGTCGTTCTCGGCCAGGAATCTGGATGGGCGGACGGCCGTTTATGCCACCATTTTCAACCGTAGGCAACCAATGTGTCACAACCATTTCCGGTAAAAAGCGGCTGTGAATGAGCTGCTCACGCCATCCAGGTTGAACCAATGTCAAATGAGCTTCCAATTCTGCTTTTGCCGTCTGACCCGATTCGTTGGGATTTAAATATTTCATGACGTGAATCAAGTGACCATCGGTTGGCGCTAGTTTAGCAAAAGTTGAGTGCGTTGAGAGATAAAACGGCTTTTCTAGATCAAACGCAAGCAAGCGATTGGGGTCGGATAACGCTTTGAGTGCCACATCGAAAACGGCTGCTCGAACGGGAACGGCCGTATTGTGCCATTGCTGCACAGCTGGATGATCAGGAAGTAACTCGGCAACATTTTGTGGCGTTGTAGCGATCACGATTTGCTGCCCGTCGACCTGTTTGCCATCTGCTAGCGTTACGGTCACGTGGGATTCAGATTCGGAAACGGCCGTTGCTCTCTCCCCAATCATGAATTCGACACCTGCTTTTTCTGCGGCCGTTCGCAAGCCGGAGACTAATGATTGCCAGCCCCCATCAGCGTAGATCACATTTTTCTGGAGAGCAAACTGAAGCTGTTGCACCCACATTTGGGCTGACACTTGTTCAGGTTGATTCGTATAAGTGGCAACACGCCCCAGCATCTCCATAATCTTCCGCAGATTCAGGTGGTGTAGATATTCATTAATCCACTCTTGCACTGTTTGATTAGCTAACGTTTCGGGTTTTTGTCGCATCAGTGTGAGAAAGAATTTGCCAAGAGCTACACGCCCCCCTTCATTCAATAGCTCTGTTTCAAAAAATGAGCCGGCATCTCCGGGAAGCAGATGCAAACGGCCGTTTAACACGCCCCAGCTCTTTTTCACCGTCACCGGCTTTTTGCCACTGAAGGGAATGGCTAGCTCTTTTAATATGGCGCGGCCTGCCCCTTGGATATAAATCGCATGGGGTCCTTGATTCCAAATAAAGCCTTCTTTGGTTTGGGAGCCGGCTCGCCCGCCCAATTGGCGTGCTTTTTCGATGACGGTGACTTTTTTACCTGCACGGGCAAGATAAACGGCCGTTGTCAATCCAGCCAAACCGCCACCAATAATAATGACATCAACATTTAAATTATTCATCACAAATCTCCATCAAGAATAAGGTGTAGCATTTCTTCTAAAACAGATGACGAAATGCTTATTCGATTTGTGACAAAATTTCGAAGCAAAATGGGCAAAATGATCATTTTGCTTCGAAAAAAATGAGTTTTGTTAAATCTCAAGGTATTGCTTAACCGCCACCACATTGAATGGGTTGCCCAGATTTAGCAACACAAGTTGACACAGAAATATGATGAAACCAGTTTGCTTGATGTGCCGATAACATGAAAAGTCTCCTCAAAATGGGAGGCTCTTACTAAGGTGCACCAGGATAAAATCCCCTCATGAGTTATCGGAGCCAGGTCAATGAAAGTTGTAAGCGATTTATTGTCGCTGTTGACCACAGTGTCTCACATTACCGTTAATCAATTGTCAAAAAAACGTCAATCAAACATCAAAGAACGTCAATAAACCCTTCTTCATACCTTCAATATCATTACTTTACAATGAAAAGCGATCCAAAAGCGTTGCTTCAGGTTCTCAAAGCGTCTCTTTTTTAGAAATTATCAAAATTAAGGGATGTTTTCTTAACTGGGTATCTACGACTTGGATAGGCTCTTATTTAGTTGGAATTGAGTCACGATTTTAGCGTGGAATGGTGCCGACCAGAAGGCACGCTTTTGGGTATCATTCCATAATGTTTCGGCTCTTTGCTGTAACTGCTCTAAGATTAGTTGTTCGATTTCATCAGCCCGCGCATCATCAATCATCTGGAAAACGTGATGAATTCTCATGTAGATAAGAAGCGATTCATCCGTTTGATCAAGGTGATTATTTTGTAAGTGGTCAAAGACTTTCTCAGCCAGCATTTCAGCTTGGCCTAGGTCGCCTTCTTTTACAACGGCAACAGCTAACCCAGACAATGCACCCATAGACCGATTGAGCAAACCCAAACGAGTTTGTATTTCTAATGCTTCTTGAAAAGCCTCTTTGGCATTTGATATTTGATTTAATTCAATAAGACAGTTTCCATACCGAATCAAACTGGTCCCCAATTGCCGGGTTTCATTAATCTCTCGGGCAATATGGATGCTCAATTCAAACTGTTCAGCCGCTTCATCAAACTGCCCACAAAGATAGTAAAATAATCCTGATTCACTTAATGTTTTACATTCAATCGTTTTCGTCTTTGCCTTTTTAATATGATTAAATGCTTTCGCTTGATAACTGTTAAATTGTTCAAATTGACCCATATTGAGAAACATAAAAGCCACATTGCTATAAAAATTGCCAGTCCCATGATGATTAGGACTTTTTTTCATAATACTAATCCCACGTTGAAGATAATGATTAGCCTTAGAATAGTCGCCTAGATAGGTAAGTAGCACAACGAGGTTTCGAATGGCAATGAGTTCTAGATATTCATCATGGGTCTCATGGGTCAATTCAATACAGTGCTGATAATGTCTCAAAGCAAGCCTGTAATTCCCTTCTCCTTGAGCAACAATGAGATACCCAAACTTATTGTAGATTCGAGCTAAGCCAGAAATATCATTAATTTGTTGATAAAGTACAAAGGACTTTTGTAAATATTCTTCAATTTCAGAAACGCGACCATTGGTAAACATCAGAATTTCAGGCAGGCTTTCTAAGGCATGCGCTCTCATCGCAATCTGAGAGTCGCTTTGAGTTAATGCCAAACACCGCTTGAACGCTTTAGCGGACAAATCATATTTTGTTAAATGACGATATAAATTTCCAAGCCAGCTTTGGGCTTCTGCTTCAAGTTCTCGTTTTTCATGCATCTGTGCCAGCGAAATCGCTTCCTGTAGATAGGTAGCTGCTTTTTCAGGTTGCGCTGCAGTCCGATAAAATGCACCGAAACAAATCGCAATGATAATTTCGGGCTCAACAACTCCAGGCGAGTATTTATTAATTTCATACGCAACTTTTTGCATCAATTGCAGGTCAGTTAATTGCTCATCTGGTTGAAGCAAATCTCCATATCGAGCTTGCC
>JANQSK010000628.1 GCA_028284105.1 Anaerolineae bacterium | reverse complement strand
TTGCCACCTCTGTGGCGCGAGCCATGGGTCGAAAAGTGATTCGCATCAGCCTTGGTGGCGTTCGAGATGAAGCTGAAATTCGTGGCCATCGTCGCACCTACATTGGCGCCATTCCTGGCCGCATCATTCGAGCATTGAGGGATGCGGGTACAAGCAATCCAATTATTGTCCTTGATGAAATTGATAAAGTTGGTTCAGATTGGAGAGGCGATCCTGCCTCTGCCTTATTAGAAGTGCTTGATCCAGAGCAGAATGGTTCATTCACTGACCATTATTTAGAAGTCCCGTTTGATTTGAGTCAGGTGATTTTTATCACAACATCAAACCAATTAAACACCATTCCACTTCCTTTGCTTGACCGGATGGAAACCATTACCATGCCAGGCTACATTGAAGAAGAGAAAGTTTGTATTGCACAACAATATCTTTTGCGTAAACAACAAAATGGCAATGGCATTCAAGATGAACAGGTTGAATTTGAGCCTGCTGCTCTTCAACACTTAATTCGCCACTATACACGGGAATCCGGTGTGCGTAGTTTAGAGCGGATGATTGGCAAAGTTGTTCGCAAAATTGCGGTCAAAGTTGCGAGTGGGGCACCTGGCCCATTTGAAATCAGTCAAAATGACATTGTTGAGTATTTAGGTCCAGAAAAATACCAATACGGATTAGCCGAAGAAATGGACGAGATCGGTGTCGTCACAGGTCTTGCTGTTAATAGCTTTGGTGGGGACACCCTTGCTATTGAGGTGAGTTTGAGTGAAGGCAACGGCCGTATAACCCTCACAGGGTCATTAGGCGACGTCATGCGTGAATCAGCACAGGCGGCCTTAACCTATGCCCGAGTCAACGCTCGTTCATTAGGCTTAGACCCCTCAATCTTTGACAAGACCAACATTCACATCCATGTGCCAGATGGCGCAACCCCTAAAGATGGACCAAGTGCAGGGATTACAATGGCAACGGCCGTTATTTCAGCCTTTACACGCCGCCCTGTTCGCCGTGATGTAGCGATGACAGGTGAAGTCACCCTACGCGGCAAAGTTCTCGCCATCGGGGGGCTAAAGTCAAAAGCAATTGCGGCTCATCGAGCCGGCATCACAACCGTTGTCATGCCAAAAGATAATGCGAAAGACATTCCTGACCTGCCAGATAGCATTCGAGATGAAGTCAAATTAATTCCTGTTGCTCATTTAAGTGAGGTGCTGGAAGTGACACTTCTTCCACCAATTGAGGGAGATTCGCCATTTGACATTGACCCAATGCCCGTACCAGCCGCTCCAGCAAACGGAAGTCAGACAGGGCAATTAATTCACGCCGCGAATAAATAAACAATTATCTTTTAACGAATAAACATGTAAAAGCCCCGTCTCAATGAGATGGGGCTTTTTTTATTTCATAATTGAACGATTCGCCGAGTGTAAATCTCGACAACACGGTTTGTTACTGTTTTATGATGTGAGTTGAATGATATGATCCAACTTGTTAACCAATGATTTTGCGGAATCTTCCACAATACTAACGAGCTCTTTTTGAGACTCAGTCAACTCTCCATCCATATGAATTAATGTGACACAGGCAAGAATATTCCCAATGGGGGTTCTCAAATCATGCTGTAATGTGTTTAATAACTCTTGAGGAGAGGGCTTAGGGTGAACAAGCTGATAATGAATGGCTTCAATTTGTTCTCTGATTTCACTTAAATGACCTGAAACAGGTGCTTGCTGATCGTTGATTGACACAGATTGGTTCATCTTCCTACCTACATACGCTACTTTTCTAGTTGAATCGGTATCGTTAACTACACTATAACCGTTCCAAATCCCTTTTTCTACTTCTACAACTTTTTCCCTTATCGGAACAATATTGATTTTCCCCGCTTATCTTTCTTTTTACATTTCAATTGATTGGCGAAGACTATCCAGCAAGTTGATTGCCTTTTGGATTAGGGCTTTATTTTCAGGTTTGTTTGGCCAAAGGCTGGCTCCTGAGGGGTGAGGTAAAGGGACGACCCAACGGCCGTTTTTATTAAGTTGCGCATCAAATTGGGTTAATAGCTGACCCTCTTCGAAGGAAAAGTTCAATGGATCGCTTAAAGCTGAAGGTGGGAAATAAACGGCCGTTCCAATGATTTGATTGAGACGATAAGATTTGGGGTAAAGAAGTTTAATGGCTAATCCCCCTACCAAAATCATAAGCTTTGGCCTAACCAAACGAATCTCTTGCTCTAAGAATGGACGACACAATGCTTGTTCTGCTTTACTAGGCACCCGATCTCCCTTTCCAGAGGGATGCTTACCAGGATAGCATTTTGTAACGGCCGTCATGTATTGGGTATCGCGAAA
>JANQSK010000621.1 GCA_028284105.1 Anaerolineae bacterium | reverse complement strand
TGCACCACGCGCTCAAATCATCGCGTATAAGGTTTGCGGACTCGAAGGATGCTTTAGCAGTGATGCGCTTGCTGCCATCGAACAAGCTATCGATGATGGCGTTGATGTCATCAACTATTCAATCAGTGGTGGTGTGAGCCCTTACACCGACATCGTTTCACTTGGCTTTTTACATGCCTATAACAACGGTATTTTTGTTGCCAAATCAGCTGGGAATTCTGGCCCTGATCCTGACACAGTAGCTGGTCGCAGCCCATGGGTCACAACCGTCGCTGCCAGCACTCAAGATCGCACCTTCGCTGGTATTCTCACTTTAGAATCAGGCGACAATCAGATAACTTTAGAAGGTTCATCGTTAACAGGTTCACATACGGGCGAAGTTGTTCTTGCAGCCGACTTTGACGGTATCCCTGATAGCGACCCCGATGATGGTCAATGTTTAGCACCATTCCCTGCAAACACTTGGACGCAGGGCGAAATTGTTGTTTGTGAACGTGGCCAAATTGCCCGAGTCACCAAAGGGTACAATGTCCTTCAAGGTGGTGCTGGGGGCTATGTTCTCTACAATCCAACCCCCAATTCACTTGTAGCCGACAATCACTTTTTACCAGCTATTCATCTGCAAGATGATGCAGGGGCAGATCTCTTAGACTTCTTATCTAACAATCTAGGCGTGACTGGCAGTATCGAAGGTGGAATTAAGGAAACAAGCCAAGGCAATGTGATGGCTGCCTTTAGCTCACGTGGTGGAGCTGGGCAACAATTAGGTGTTAGTAAACCGGATATTACAGCCCCAGGGGTCCAGATATTAGCAGGACATACGGCCGTTCCTTCAACCGTCGCAGGCGGTGCACCAGGGGAACTCTTCCAAGTCATTCAAGGCACGTCCATGTCTGCCCCACATGTGGCAGGTTCTGCATTACTTCTCGCGCAAATGCATCCCGATTGGTCACCAGGTCAAATTAAATCCGCTTTGATGACAACTGCTTACACTGAAAATCTTGTTAAGGAAGATGGTGTAACGCCAGTCGATAACTTTGATGCGGGTTC
This sequence comes from Anaerolineae bacterium, assembly GCA_028284105.1. GTDB lineage: Bacteria > Chloroflexota > Anaerolineae > Promineifilales > Promineifilaceae > QQUD01. Next base: position 9,113 of record JANQSK010000621.1, on the reverse strand, counting down.
TGGTCACATTGATCTGACACTGGCTGGAGATCCTGGTATCACCATTTCAGATTCAGGGGCAAGCTACCTCGCACATGAAAACGATTTATGGCACACTAATTACCCCAGTTTATACATCCCTATGATGCCCGGTCGCATGACAATTGAACGGACAATTCATAGCGAATTAGATTACAGTGCCTTTTGGGAAATGGAAGTTGATGCACCTGACGATTTACGAATCGTTGCACGAGGCCAATTTGGATTACGTCCTAATCAATCCAAAACAGTAAGTTTCACAATTGATGCGCGCCAAGTACCATTGGGCGAAGTTCGTCATGCAACGCTCTATTTTGTAGAAGTAGACGGCACCCACGTGGCACGCTTCCCCATCACGATTGTTCGTGAACAGCCAGATGTGGCCGTAGAAAACCGATGTAACCCATCCGTCTTTGAACGTAATGGCTCGACCCAATGTGCCATTACGATTACCAATATGAGCTTTGATGACGCCCAAGTTGACCTGCTCAACGAAATGCCACGCCGTTTACGTTTAATTGAAGGCACAGTCGTGGGCGCAGAAAGCAGTGACCGTAAAAGCTTATCATTCAATGGTGCATTAGAAGGTGCTGCTCCGCCGAATGTCATGATTGCAGACGGCACAGGCACGACAGCCGGCTACATTTCTCTTTCATTATTCGGAATCGCTCCAGTTTCTGGGGTATCCGATGAATCCATCGTCAATTTCTCTGTTCCTGAATTTGAGTTTGGGGGTGAGGCATATGACCAAGTTGGCATGGTTTCGAATGGATATGCAGTTGTTGGTGGTGGCACCAGCGCCGATGTCGATTTTATTAATCAGATTCTTCCGGACCCTGCAATCCCAAATAACGTCTTAGCACCTTTCTGGACTGACTTGAACCCATCAGCTGGAGGTAATTTATATGCTGCCATTTTGAGTGATTCAAACAGCAACAATGCTTGGATCGTTTTAGAATGGGCCGAAGTGCCAAACTTCAGTGATGGTGAACTTAATTCTTTCCAAATTTGGATTGGTATTAACGGCGAGGAAGATTTAGCCTTTGTTTATGGCGATGTATCTGATGGCGATGGAGGATTCCTCACCGTTGGTGCAGAGAATGCATTTGGTAATTCAGGTGCAAATTGGTATGCCGATGGTGATGGAACGGCCGTTTCAAATGGCACAGAACTCCGTGTGACATCAATGCCAGGCGCACCCGGTGCATCTCACAAAATCACCTTTGAAGTGACGGGATGGGCTCCAGGCACTTGGAACAATTGCGTTGAACTAACCAGCGATCTCTTTGATGGCACAAACATCATTTGCTTCTCTGGCGAAATAACCCCTTAAAATAAAAAGCGGTGGCTCATCATGATGAGCCACCGCTTATCTTCTAATTTCTTAACTTTTGCAAAAATTTATAGAATGACTGGCTCCTGATCAATTCGGCAATGAGCCGCTTGAATAATGCTTCGAATTTGATCAACCGCTCTTTCCTGCTGCCCTTCAGCATTGACAACAAAGTAATCAAATTCAACCAAACGCTTCATCTCTTGCCGTGCTGTCGCAATACGCAAATTAAGACCTTCAGATGTTTCAGATTTCCGTTCGACAAGACGTTTCACTAAGTCGTCTTCGGTTGAAGGTGTCAAGAAAATGAGAATGGCATTGGGAACAAGCTTTTTAACCGTAGCGGCACCTTGCACATCAACGCGCATAATAACATCTTTTTGGCTGTTCAACGCGTCTCGAATTTGCTGCTTGGGAATACCTTTATAATCATTGTAAACAAATGCATGCTCTAAAAGCTCATCTGATTCAATCATTTCTGCAAATTCATCTGTTGTTACAAAAAAGTAATCCTTTCCATGAACTTCCCCTTCACGAGGAGGACGCGTTGTGGCTGTCACAACAAAATAATATTGCTCAGGGTTCATAGAAATCAGCATGTGTGCTAATGTATCTTTACCGACCCCAGAAGGACCAGAAATAACGATTAACAACGGGTGATTTTTCCGTACATATAACTCTTCTTGACTCACAGGTGACTCCAAAATAATGTCCATTTAGAAATTTCGTCTTTACTGTTTGTGTGATTTTTATAAAATGCAAGTATAGTACTGTCTAGGATATCCCACATGCCCAATTACGATTATCAATGTCTGAACTGTCAAAAACATACCCGTCTCTTTTTTAGCTATGCGGACTATGGCAAAGTCACACCAATCTGCCCTCATTGCCAAAGTGATAAGCTAAAACGCCAAATCGGTCGGATTCGCATTGGTCGCTCTGAAGAAAGTCGCATCGACTCATTCGTTGAGGATAATGCGCTATCCAATCTAGATGGTGATGATCCCAAAGCACTGGGTCAATTTATGAAAAAAATGGGTCGTGAATTGGGAGAAGATATTGGGGATGATTTTAACGAAGTTGTAGATAGGCTTGAAAAAGGGGAAACCCCTGAAAAAATTGAAAAGGCTATGCCTGAATTGCGGGATAATACCTCATCTGAAGAATGAAGTAAATAAATTATTTTTAGCACCCCTCAAACTCATAAGTGAAGAACAAAAAGTATCTTGAAATAAAATGACTTATTTGAGCCTTTGTTCTCCTTAAAGAAATTTTCGATTTACCCTTGCGTATTCAAGATATTTGTTGAAAAGTACTTAGAGACCAATCACAATCCAAGTTTAGATTTCAAGATGACTTTGACCTCTTGCTGGATAGCCTTTATTGAACGGTCAGCCTCGATAAAAATCCAGCGCTTTGGTTCAAACGCCGCTAATTGATGATACCCTTGCCGTACCTTCTCATGAAATTGGATACTCTCTAAATCGAGGCGATTCATCTCTTCCCCACCTATAGTACGGCGATTGATTCCAGCTTGCACATCGATATCAAAGAGCAAAGTTAAATCTGGTTTGAGGCCTTGAGTTGCATAACCGGTAATATCATTAAGCATGGTGAGGTCAAGACCACGGCCGTATCCTTGATAAGCTAAAGTGCTGTCCGCATATCGATCACACAAAACCACTTTGCCTGCTTCTAAAGACGGCCGTATTAATTCTGCCACCAGTTGTGCTCTTGAAGCTGAATACAACAGCAACTCCGCAACCGGAGACATCTCGGTATTTTTTACATGATGTACCGTCTCACGGATTTGGTCTCCGATGACAGTTCCCCCTGGTTCACGGGTAATAACAACTGGCACACCCAATTCTGTTAAAAATTGGTGTGCCAGCTTAATTTGAGTCGATTTTCCACTGCCCTCAGGCCCTTCAAATGTAACAAACATGCTGAGCCTTATTGGGATGGAGCGTTGCGAATGGTATTAAAAATGCGCACATAGCGGGATGGTTCTTTACCATAGCTATGGGATACAAGATCTGATTCTCGAGCAAGCTTGTGCTGATAGCGCCTCATTGCAGAGCCAACAGGTCTCAAGTCAACACTTTGATGTCCAGATTGAATCAAGCGAATTCCCTCTTCGGCATCAGCAATTGCTGCCTTAAAGGGATCTGCAGGAATCTCTTGCCCCAAGTTTGCCACTTGAGATAAGAAGTTTTCCATCTGATTAGAGGTGTTCGCTCGAAGAACGAATACTGGCACTCCATACCGTTCCGCATCTCGGATCATTTGGCGTCGTTTCCGATAGTAGCTTTTTAAGGTCACAAAGACATCCGCTTCATCAAGCTGTTTCACAACATTGATGTAGATATTGAGTCGTTTTGCAGCTTGAATCAGTCGATTTCTTGCCACACCAAAAGCGAGCACATTGATAACTTTCTTGTCAGAGCCAATCTGTCTATCCTGCATCGGCATCGACATAGAAACTGGTTTCATCGTTGACCCATTTGCACCATTGCGCTGGGCTGGTCCATTTGATTTCCCGTTTCCATTCATACGGCCGTTTCCATCACGAGACGTGCCGGGGCGAGCGGGTTGATCACGACGACCAGTAACGGCCGTTGATGACAGCACCGTATCTTGCTCTTCAATATGGACATTCCCCTCATCGTCCCGATAGCGGAACTGCAAATGAAGTGGGAACCCACGAAGCATTTGATCAACTGAAGATGTCACATCAGGATGAATCAATAACTTCTCTCGATCTTGAATTTCGATCAACACATCAAATGTGGGGGGGGAGCGACGTTCCAAAACGGTCTTCTGGGTACCACGTCGTCGAGCTTCATCATCAGACAAGGTCACGCTTTCGATACCCCCAATCAAATCCGAGAGCGTTGGGTTCAGCATGAGATTTTCAAGTGAATTCCCATGGGCTGTCCCAATAAGCTGTACACCGCGCTCATTGATGGTTCGTGCCGCAGCCGCTTCTTGCTCACGTCCAATTTCATCAATCACAATCACTTGTGGGTTATGATTCTCAACCGCCTCAATCATGGTTTCATGTTGATGCGAAGGACGAGGCACCTGCATACGACGAGCACGACCAACTGCGGGATGTGGAATATCTCCGTCACCACCTATTTCATTCGACGTATCAACGATTACCACACGCTTTTTATCGGCAAGAATGCGGGCCATTTCGCGAAGCATGGTTGTTTTACCTACCCCAGGACGGCCCAAAAGCAAGATACTGTAACCTTGCTCAACGATATCTTCGATAATATCCACAGTGCCAAAAACAGCACGACCAACCCGACAGGTCAACCCAATCACATTTCCTTTGCGGTTGCGAATCCCTGAAATACGATGCAGTGTACGAGCAATACCAGCTCGGTTGTCATCATCTAAATCACCCATTCCATTGACCACCTGATCAATTTCTTCCTGAGTGACTTCATCTTCACGTATTTCGATTTCTCCGTCTACATAGCGTGCTGATACAGTACGCCCCAAATCCATAACAACCTCAAGAAGCTCATGTTCACGACCTTCTTGGGCAATCGCTTGACGCACACTTTCCGGCAAAATCTTTAGCAGGAGTTGTAAATCTTCTTGTGCTTGTATTTTTTGTTGTTCGATTAAATTCATAAATGAAAAAACGCGGCCGAATCTTCCCTAAACGACCTGTTTACCTCACTAAATTGTTTTGTATCTGTTGCTCCCCACTGTCAGATCACTTTTACCAAGCGCGTTTATGTCGGCGTGAACGCGTACGTGTTTTTCCCTTATATCTCTGAACAATCGGCGCAGATGGTGATACTTGTCTTTTTCCATTCAAGGCTTTCGCTAGTTCAGGTACTGATTTTTGCACGTGGTGAACCGTATGTTTGACCATGACGGCCTGACTACCCCAAAGCGAAAATCCATTGCGCATGAGGGCATTTTGAATCCAGCTTTGATATCGTCTTACACAACAATATACGGGATGATCACGTCGCGGTGGTGAGACACCAAGGGCGGCTTGAACAATGTCATCAATTTGGGCTTCTGCGTTTGGATGAATAAAGAATTGCATCCATGTTGCCGCTGGCCCATCATGAATATGAACAAAAGCTGTTAACTCATTTCCTTCGCGTAAAACCCAACCTTGCCCACTAAATAATGGGGGGATTGGTTCAACCAACTGCACCAATCGTGGCACGGTATTGGAATAGAGGAGCTGTATCTCCCAATCATCGGCTGATTCCCTAGGGTACAAAATTGTCTCTTGCTTTGGTCCACCGTTGGAGTTGAGCACCCAAATATCTTGACGCGTATAAATCGCAAATCCAGCTCGACGCAAAATAGGTAGCTCTGGACTGATTTCATTGACTTCAGCCACCAAACTATGCAATCCATTTCGACCAGTGCTTGTCACAGCTTGATCAAGTAAAGAAAGCCATGCTAGTTCGTATGGTTCATCAACAGTTTGAGAACCATTACCATTTTGCGTGCCGTTAATACGGCCGTTGATATGATTTCCGTTTTCGTGGGTTGTCGGCTCGCTCAGAGATGAGCTTAAATAAATAATATGTCCATGATGACTATCGTCCTCCAGGGCAAGTTGAACAAATCCAGTCAGCTGCTTATTTTCAGCCTTCCACACATACGTCAAAATGTCACCACCCATCAGCCCCTTAATGGCGCTTCTAACGGGTTGCACACTCTTAATCAGTGCAGACTTTGTGTGTAAAGGGACACCCTGTTCGCTAAGTCGGTGAACCAATGGTAAATCACGCAAAAGAAAGGGTCTAACCATGTTATTCAAAGTGTAGCAGTCGGGTCGTCACAACGCAAGCACCTAAAAGGAAAAGTTAGTCAAAAACTTATCTGTGAAATCTTTCACATGACCTTACGCATCCGGAAAAATGGGCTATAATCGATGTCGAGGATTGGTTGAGAGCGGGACCTAAAAATTTTAATTGGCAATAAGTCATTGGTTATCGGGTATTCATCTCACTTCTACTTGAAACTTTTCACTTTATGCCAATCTCTCCCTCAAGAAAGTCCCCTTAAAACTCAATGAAGTGTTCTATGTAGATCTAACCCTATTCTGCATAGCACATGACAAAGTTTCTACAGGAGAAGTAGATGACATCACTTATTTTAACCCTACGCGAAAGCGTTCGATATCGTGGTCGAAGTGGCCACTATAGTTGGATTGCCCATCGCCTATCAGGCTTGGCAATTCTAGGATTCCTCGTCCTTCACGTTTGGGACACGGCCAACGCAAATTATGCGCCTGGCCTTTATGCCTGGTCGATCGACCTATTCAAACATCCATTTTTTGCTGTTGGTGAAATTGGCATTATGGCTGCAGTGCTTTACCATGCATTTAACGGTATTCGCATCACTATTTTAGATTTCAAGCCCGAGTGGTGGAAGTATCAGCAGAAAAGTGCCATGTTTGTTTTCATCTTATTTATCGTCGTATTTGCACCGATTGGCATTTACATGTTTATAGAATTTTTCCATCGCTGTAGTGAAGCGGGTTCAGCTTGCTGGCAAATTCCAAATGTAAGCGATTATCGTGAAGCGTATCGAGCTTATCAAGCGGGAAGTGGGGGCTAACCAATGGCAACTTTAACTGAAAAAACTGTTCGTACTGTTCAACAACCACGTAATTTAGAGCGTTTTGCTTATCTTTTCATGCGTTTTTCTGGCATCGCCCTTCTCATTTTAGCTGTAGGGCACATGCTTATTCAACACGTTTTAAACAGCAGTGGAAACTTAACCATTCAATTCGTTGCTGATCAATGGAACTCTTGGGGCTGGCGAGCATATGATATGTTCTTGCTTGTTTTTGCAATTGCACACGGCGTCAATGGTTTACGCAACGTATTAGAAGATTACATTCACAATAGTAGCATCAACAATGTTATCAAATATGCATTAGGTGCTTTCATTATCGTGACCATTTTGTGGGCAGGGTTTGCAATTGCAACATTTGATTCCACACAGGCACGTGAGTTCCATGCTGTGCTAAGCGGCGCGGTCCAAGGAAATTAAAAATTATGGCAAATTTAAAAGTACACACCTTTGATGCTGTCATTGTTGGGGCTGGTGGGGCTGGTTTGATGGCTGCCCTTTATGCAAGCCAAGGTGCCAACGTAGCAGTCATATCAAAACTATACCCTACTCGTTCACATACGGGGGCAGCTCAAGGTGGCATCAGCGCTGCCTTAGGCAATATGGAAGAAGATAATTGGCAATGGCATGCCTATGACACAGTAAAAGGGTCTGATTATTTGGCAGATCAAGATGCTGTGGATGTTTTATGCAAAGAAGCTATTCCAACGATTATTGAATTAGAGCATATGGGATTGCCTTTCGACCGCTTCCCAGACGGCACGATTTCACAGCGTCGTTTTGGTGGCCATACCAACAATGAAACTGGTAAACCCGTCCGCCGCGCATGTCACGCTGCTGACCGAACAGGTCATATGATTTTGCAAACGCTTTATCAAAATTGCATCAAAAATGATGTTAACTTTTTTGATGAATATCATGTCGTGGATTTGATCCGCGTAGATGATACCGTTCGTGGTGTCGTGGCTGTGGAAATCAGCAGTGGTGAGTTCCACATCTTCCATAGCAAAGCGGTTCTTTTTGCTACAGGTGGGTGGGGCCGCTGCTGGGAAGTCACCTCAAATGCCCATTCATTAACAGGTGATGGTGCAGCAATTTGCTTACGCAATGGCATTCCATTGGAAGATATGGAATTTTTCCAATTCCATCCAACGGGCATTTATCGACTTGGTGTCTTAATTACTGAAGGTGTTCGCGGTGAAGGTGGCGTCCTCATCAATGATAAGGGTGAGCGTTTTATGGAAAAATATGCTCCTTCTATCAAGGACCTTGCCAGTCGTGACGTTGTTAGCCGCGCGATTTATGATGAAATGAAAGCGGGTCGCGGTATCAATGGCCAACGATATGTCCATTTGGATGTGCGTCCGGAAACGGTGAACTACTATCTTGAACAAGATGGTGAAGATCGCCGAATCACCCGTGAATACATCGAAGAAAAGCTCCCTGATATCGCCGACTTTACCCGCACGTATTTGGGTGTGGATCCAGTTGTAGAGCCAATGCCGGTGCAACCAACGGCTCATTATGGCATGGGTGGTATTCCCACCGATGTAGACGGCCGTGTTTTGCTCAATGCCAATAATGATGTGCTTGATGGCATGTACGCAGCCGGTGAATGTGCCTGTGTTTCTGTACACGGTGCCAATCGTTTAGGAACAAACTCGCTCGTTGACCTCGTCGTGTTTGGTCGTATCTCTGGCAAGAAAATGGCTGACTATTGCAATGAAAAAGTGTTGCTCCCACTTCCTGATAATCCAGCTGAAAAAGTCATGGCTGAATTTGATCGCATTCGCAATGGAAGCGGTGGTGTCAAACCTTCTGATCTTCGCAAGAAAATGCAAAGTACAATGATGGACAATGTCGGTGTTTTCCGTACTGACGAAACAATGTCAACGGCCGTTGACGAATTACGAGACTTACGTTCCGCATTTAACAGCAATATCCAAATTGAAGATAAAGGCAAACTGTTCAATACCGATTTGCTCGAAGCTTGGGAATTAGGCTGCTTGCTCGAATTGGCTGAAGTAACGGCCGTTTCTGCATTGGCACGCCCCGAAAGCCGTGGCGGTCACGCTCGCGATGATTATCCAAAACGAAATGATGAAGAATGGCTTAAGCACACCCTTTGTCACCT
>JANQSK010000619.1 GCA_028284105.1 Anaerolineae bacterium | reverse complement strand
GGGTGACACAGGCCAATATCTCTGTATCCCTGGCGGTGGTTTGGGTGGGTTCGCTGTAGAAGCAGCCGGAACCCCAGAACAAAAAGAAAAGTTCATGCGCCGCTTTGCAGAAGGGGATGAACCCTCATTTGGCGCAATGGCCATCACAGAACCAGATGCTGGCTCTGATAACAGTTCGATGCGCACAACGGCCGTATTAGATGAAGAAACCAACCAATGGATTCTCAACGGTGAAAAAATCTTCATCACCAATGGCTCATTATCACTCAAAGAATCAGACGGCTTCTGTGTCGTTTGGGCAACAGTAGATCCAACGGCAGGCCGCAAAGGAATCAAGTCATTTGTCGTTGAAGCGGACACGCCAGGTGTCGATGTAAGCCCCGGTCTTGATAAGCTCGGTATTCGCACCAGTGACACCGTTGTATTGTCATTCAATGATGCGCGTGTACCTTACGAAAACATGTTGGGCTACTCAAAAACTGAGGAAAAGAAAGCTGATAAAGGGTTCAAAGGTGCGATGGCTACCTTCGATGCTTCTCGTCCAGCCGTTGCGGCAAGTGCCGTCGGTATTGCCCGTGCCGCCTTGGAAATGACCAAAGAGCTTTTGGCAGAAGAAGGGATCGAAGTTGATTACACCAAGCCAAAACATCAATTAACGGCCGTTGAGCGAGACCTCATGGAAATGGAAGCCCAATACAAAATGGCGTGGCTTTTAACCCTTCGTGCGGTAGAGCCCATGATGTATGGCAAAGGCAATCGATTGGAAGCGAGTCAGAACAAAGCGTATGCTGGAACGGCCGTTACCCAAATCACCCAAAAAGCAGTTGAGCTGCTTGGTCCACTCGGCTACACGCGTGATATTCTCATCGAAAAGTTCATGCGTGACGCCAAGATTAATGACATCTACGAAGGCACACGCCAAATCAACCTTTTGATCGTCGCCCGTAGTATTCTGGGATATAGTCGAAGAGAGTTGAAGTAGGTAGGTAACAGGTAATTAGCGATTGGTAATTAAGGAGGTAAATGAGCCCCTTTTTTACCAATTGACTTCAATAAGCTTGTGAGGATTTAATAATTGAGAAGAAAAGCACTAACACAACAGCAAACCTTCCCAATTACTAATTACCAATAACCAATTACCAACCCAAGGAAGACGAATGACGGCCATATCTCTTAGCCACCCACAAATCCATCCCGGTGGTGTCCCACTCTTGAATAACTATCTTGAATTCAAGGCAAATCCGCTTGGGTTTTGGTTCAACGTGGGGAAACAAGGCCCCGTGGTCAAAGTCAATTTGGGACCAAAACGGCCGTTTTGGGTCATCACCGATGCAGACCTCTTCCAAACCATTCTTGCCAAAAAAGCCAAAAACTTCCCTCGGGACCGACAGATTCGTGATCGAAAAGGGCTCGATCGCACTAAAACGGTGTTTAATGCGCCAACTTATGAAGAATGGCTCTGGCGAAGACGCCTACTCCAACCCGCCTTTCATACCAAACAGCTCAAAGGGTTTGCTGAAACGTTTGTATCTGAAACCCAACGTCTTATTGAAGAGGTTGACCTAACGACGCCTATTGATCTCGTTTTTATGATGAAGACGCTCACCATGCGCATCATTTGTAAAACAATGTTTAGCGCCTCAGTCGCAGAAACGGCCGTTTTGCAGAACTGTTTCGAACGGCTTGGTGAGTTCAACTATCGAAGACTTTCAGCTGCATTAAAACTCCCCCTCTGGGTACCAACGCCGCACAAGTTGGACGCCCAAGAAGCGAGCAACACACGCTGGGAAATGGTCGAAGAAATAGTGCAGGAAAGACTAACCTCTGGTGAGGCAAAGGGTGATTTGCTCGACATGCTTATCTCGGCTCAGCTGGATGATGAAGAAGCCTTTGGCAACGGGGGCAAGTTTGATGGAGAAGATTTAGTCAGTGAGATGCTGAGCATCATTTTCGCAGGTCACGATACAACCGCCATGACGATGGTTTGGCTTATTTATCTTATGACCCAATATCCTGAGGTCGAACAAAAGTTGAGAGCAGAAGTAGATGGGGTGTTAAACGGCCGTACTATCACCCTTGAAGACATCGACAATATGCCTTACACTCATCAACTCATCCAAGAAACTCTACGCATGTACCCAACTGTCTACCTCACCTTGCGTGAAGCCGAGGAAGATGACCTGCTTGGCGACTATCCAATTCCAGGCGGCACCCAATTGGTCATCAACATTCGCGGCATTCATCGTGATCCGACCCATTGGAATGACCCAGAATCTTTCCGACCGGAACGCTTCACACCTGAAAATAACAAAGCCCGTCACAAATTCGCCTATTTACCTTTTCTAGCTGGCCCTAAAAAATGCATTGGAGACAGCTTCGCCATGATGGAAATGCGCCTCGTCATTCCAACACTGGTCCAAGCGCTCAATTTCACCTATGCATCCAACAAACCCGCCAAAGAAAAAGCCGGCTTCGTCATGGAAACGGCCGAACCTGTGATGATGAAAGTGGAGAAGCAAGTCAGCTAGTCAGCACCTCAGCACTTCAGTAAGTATCTGACAAGATGAAATTTTGAAATGCTTTCTAATCAAAATGCCAGATCCACCTCTATATGGTATCTTTCAAAACATGTGCCATTGGAGGGAAAATGCGAGACTTTCGAGAAATAAAAGTATGGGAAAAGAGCCATACTTTCACATTACAAATATATAAAGATACAAACTCTTTTCCAAATGATGAAAGGTTTGGTCTAGTGAGTCAATTGAGAAGAGCATCTGTATCTATTCCAACAAATATTGCAGAAGGTTGTGGTAAATCGGGAGAAAAAGAATTAGCACGTTTCATGCAAATTAGTATGGGATCTGCAAGTGAAGTTGAATACCTTTTATTGCTTTCTTTTGAACTGGATATTTTATCAAAAGATAAATATTCAAAATTAAACAATCAAATAATCGAAATCAAAAGGATGTTAGCCTCATTTATCAAAAGATTAAGAAGTTAACCCTCCTTTTTAAAATGAAAATAAGCTGAAATGCTGAATTGCTGAATTGCTGACCAGCTAAAAGCTATCCAAGGAGAACATATGAGTTTCAAAATCGAAAAAGTAGGCATTGTCGGTGCTGGAACGATGGGAGGTGGGATTGCCGCTCATCTTGCTAACATTGGCATTCCCGTTGTCATGCTCGACATCGTGCCGTTTAACCTTTCCGACGAGGAAAAGAACAGTAAAAAAGCGCGAAATAGCATCGTCAAGGCAGGATACGACCGCATGGTCAAAGCCCGTCCAGCCAACTTAGGCAGCAAAGATCGCGCTAGTCTGATCACAATCGGAAACACCGAAGACGATCTCGAATTGCTTGCTGATTGTGACTGGGTCGTTGAGGTTATTATTGAACAGCTAGCACCTAAACAAGCATTGATGGAACGCCTGGAAGCCATTTGCAAACCGACGGCGATTATCACCTCAAACACGTCGGGTATTCCCATCAATCAAATTGCAGAAGGACGCAGCGAAGCGTTCAAAGCTCGCTTTATGGGAACCCACTTCTTCAACCCACCACGCTACCTCAAACTGCTTGAAATCATTCCAATCGCTGAAACCTCACCGGAAGCGCTCGACTTCATGGTCGATTTTGGAACCCGCATTTTGGGGAAAGGCGTTGTGGTTTGTAAAGACACACCTAACTTTATCGCCAATCGTTTCATCGCCGTAGCAGGGAACTATAGCGTCAAAACCGCCCTTGAACTTGGCATGAGCGTTCCCGAAGTGGATGGCATCACGGGGCCGCTGATTGGTCGCCCAAGCACAGGCACATTCCGCCTCACCGACCTTGTCGGTCTAGACATCATGGTGCATGTGAATGGCAATCTCTACCCAGCCATCCCACATGATAACTATCGTGAACTTCTTGTTGAACCGGCCGTCCTTGCCATCAACAACAAGATGAAAGAAAACAATTGGCTTGGCAACAAAACAGGCCAAGGTTTCTACAAGAAAACAATGGTAGACGGCAAGCGCCAATTCTGGGCACTCAATCTTGAAACCTTTGAGTACGAACCTGATCCAAAAACACGCTTTGAATCAGTTGGTGCCGTTCGCAAAATTGAAGATTTAGGCGACCGTCTTCGCCAATTGGTGTCACATGAAGACAAAGCTGCCACATTTGTACGCAAAAACCTCTACTTCAATATGGTTTATGCTGCGGCAGTTGGGCAAGAAATTGCCAACTCTATTTCAGATATCGACGATGCCGTTCGCTGGGGTTTTGCCCACGAAGCTGGACCATTTGAAATTTGGGACATGTTGGGTGTTTCTGAAACCGTTGAGAAAATGGAAGCAGATGGCTTTGTAGTTCCTGATTGGGTCAAAGACATGTTGGCTTCAGGTGTGAGAAGTTTCTATGATGTCAACGGCAATGCGTACGATTTCATCAACGGGGGTCGTCTAGAAGCTAAAGGGGATCCAAACTTCATCAGCGTCAACATGCTCAAAGGTGCTGAGGGTGGTGTTATTGCGACCAATCCAAGTGCATCACTCGTTGATATGGGTGACGGCGTCCTGCTTTACGAATTCCATGCCAAAATGAACGCCATCGATGCAGATATGGTGGCGATGGGATTTGAAGCACTTGAGCTTTTGGAAAAAGATGAATGGGTTGGTTTGGTCATGGGCAACAACGGCAAAGACTTTTGCGTTGGCGCAAACATTGGCGTCGTTGGCATCGCTGCAGCTCAAGGAATGTTCGACCAAGTCGAAAAAGCGATTAAAGATGGGCAAACCTTAACCTATAATCTGCGTCATTCAGCCAAACCAGTTGTGACAGCTCCTCATCAACGCGTTTTAGGCGGTGGTGTAGAGATGACGATGGCTGGTTGGGAATCAGTGGCTGACCATGAAACTTATATGGGTTTAGTTGAGGTAGGGGTTGGTGTGATTCCAGCATTTGGTGGCTTAAAAGAGCTCCTTCGCCGCAAAATGAATCCCGTCATGAAAGACCCCCACGGAGACCCATTGGTGCCGATGCAAGCCATCTTTACCCAAGTGGCAACAGCGCAGGTTGGCACAACAGGGGCTTGGGCTGCTAAAGATTTAGGCTATTTGAAAGCAGATGATACGGTTGTATTTAACAGTGATCATCGTCTTGCCAAAGCCAAATCACGCGTATTGCAACTGGTTGCTTCGGGTGCCCGCGCTCCAGAAGTTGAAAAGATTTATGCAGCGGGCCGTGATGTGTATGCGGCGCTTCAACTCGGAGTTCAAAGTTTTGTTTGGGGTCGATATGCTTCTGAGCATGACCAATTGATTGGCAAGAAGGTTGCTTACGCCTTGACCGGTGGTGGCATTTCTAGCCCACAATGGGTTGATCCTTGGTACATTTTAGATTTAGAGCGTGAAGGATTCTTGTCACTTCTGGGTGAACAAAAGACGCTTGATCGCATTACGCATATGTTGACGAAAGGTAAACCACTTCGCAATTAGGATTTACGATTTACGTTTTACGACGGGGCGACTCAGCGAAAAGCGACGGGGCGACTTTCGTCAATCGTAAATCTAAAATCGTAAATGGAGAAATTATTATGACACGTGAAGCAGTAATTGTAGCGGCCAGCAGAACGGCCGTTGGAAAGGCGCTTAAAGGAACGACACGCAACGTGCGTTCAGACGATATGATGGCAACGGTTGTTGCTGATTTAATGAAACAAGCTGAAGGATTGGCCCCTGAGCAGGTTGATGATTTGATTGTAGGGTGTGCCATGCCTGAGGCAGCACAAGGGTTGAATTTCGGCCGTACTATTGCATTACGCGCTGGGTTACCAGTTGTTGTACCCGGACAAACCGTCAATCGCTTCTGTTCAAGTGGTTTGCAAACGATCGCCATGGCATCTGAACGCATCATTGCCAATGGTGCCGATGTGGTCATTGCGGGCGGTGCTGAGACGATGAGCTTAGTGCCGATGTCGGGTTTTCGCACCAGCCCGAACCAATATATGGTTGAAAACATGCCTGAAATTTACATGGGCATGGGCTACACGGCCGAACAAGTGGCTGACGAATGGGACGTAACTCGGGAAGATATGGACCAGTTCGCCTATGAAAGCCACATGAAAGCAGCTGCGGCAACTGAAAAAGGGCTCTTCAAAGAAGAAATTGTGCCTTTTGAGTTCACAGAAGTTTCAGCTGGGGCAGGTGGCCCAGTTGAACGTCAAGTCACTTTCGACACAGATGAACATCTCCGTGCCAGCACAACTGTTGAAGGGTTAGCCAAACTACGCCCTGTGTTTCGGAATGGGGGTCGTGTAACAGCTGGCAACTCTTCACCATTGAGTGATGGGGCCGCTGGCGTGATTGTCATGGAACGCAAAAAAGCGGAAGAGCTGGGTTTAAAACCGTTGGCTCGCTTTGTTGGCTTTAATGTGGCCGGTGTTCGACCAGAAGTGATGGGTGTTGGTCCAATTAAGGCCGTACCAAAGTTGCTTGATCGCGTCGGTTTGACACTCGATGATATGGACATCAT
>JANQSK010000618.1 GCA_028284105.1 Anaerolineae bacterium | reverse complement strand
TTGATATTGATGTGATTGTTGCTCGACGAGCGGGTGCAGCTCTGTTTGGCGGTGCTGGGCTATTCTTGCAGAAAATCTCCGGCAACGGCACCGTGCTTGTCCACGGCTCTGGTGATTTTATAGATTATCATCTCAAAGAAAAAGAATCAATCTTGGTCAGCACCGGAAATCTTGCCGCTTTTTCTGAGACGGTTGACTATAACATTCAAGGCATCGGAGGCGTTCGTCGCGTCGTCTTTGGCGGTGAAGGTCTGTTTATGACGAAGCTTACTGGACCCGGCCGTATTCTTCTTCAAAGTCTCAAGCGGGTTACTGCTGCAGCGAAACCACCAACGGCTTCGTAAAAATCGAATCGACATAATTTGATTTTGATGAAAACGGCCGTTTCTTACCTAAATCTATTTTACTAACCTCACAATAGGCTTTGTTTGACCTGAATATTAGGCAATCTATGGAATAGTGGGTGATATGACGACAATTCTTGATTGGAATAGCAATAGGGACATGTGGATTCGCGTTTTATCAGCTCAATCAGACATTGGGTTGGCTAAGTGGAATTCAACGATTCAGGCGCTCAAACCTGAAAATGAAGAATCTCTACGTCGTTGGCTGAAAACTAAAGGCATATCAGGATATGCTGAAAATCTGTTAGTGATGGAATATTTTGGTTACCCAGATTTTCTGAATGCAACTGCCAGCGAACTAATCGATGCTCAATATGCCGATCGACAGCATTTGCGCCCTATCTACGATGCAATTATTCAAACGGTGAGCACTTTTGGGAAAATCACCATTCAAACACGTAAATCATATATTTCCTTGCTCACACCAAAGCGCACCTTCGCTCGCATAAAACCATCCACAAAGAAGCGTGTTGATGTGGGTCTTAGGCTCAAGGAGCAAAATCCAGGTGGACGCCTAAAACCATGCAACTTTCAAGAGACTATGAAAGTTCAATTCAGTCTCATATCACTAGAAGAACTGGATTCTGAAGCTGTTGATTATTTAAGAGCTGCATACAAATTCAACTCATAAATTGCATGGACCAACTAGACTATCACATTCAAAGATTACAAAATCCCAATCACAAGAAGCGTGCTCAATCGGCCTTAAACCTGGGCAATATAGGTCACAAGAAAGCGGTAGACCACCTTGAAAAAAGCCTCAAAGACTCTCATCCTCTTGTCCGTTCTCATTCAATTATTTCACTCAGCAAATTTAAAGATTCAAGAATATTCAAGCTACTCACTGCATCATTAAATGATGAAAATGACAAAGTGTATAGCTGTACTGCAAGTGCAATAAGCAAAATTGGAAATGAAGAGTCAATTCATACATTAATAAATGAAGTAATTCGAAACAACGATCGAAGACGAAGCATCGCAACGAATAATCTAATAAAGATAGGTAAACCAGCTGTTCAACAAATAACGGATGCTTTCAACAACTCAACAGGCAGTATCAAAGCCAATTTTCTCAAAGCATTAGGAAAGATTGGAGATGAAATTCATTTAGATGTACTAATCGATGCACTAAATGATGAGAGTTATCAGGTGTTTTGGGTAGCAACTGCAATCCTTCGTAAACACCCAACTTCGGAGGCCGTTCCAGCATTAGTCTCTTCTTTATTCCATAAATATCCCTTGCGCCAAGAAAGAGCCGCCTTAGCTTTATGGCATGTAGGCGATGAGCGAGCAGCATTACCCTTGTTAAATATTGCAACAAACAAAAGCAAGAATGAGCGGGTAAGAAATGCAGCGATTTCCTCACTCAGCAAAATTGGTGGAGTGGAAGTTATTCCCCACTTGCTTGAAGCTTTAAATGAAAAAAGTGAGTCGATTAAACATTCAGCAATAATGGGTTTATCCTATATTGGGGATGCAAAATCAGCTGAGATTATTGTAGATACTGTAAATCAACATCCAGAAGATTCTCTTTATCACAATGCAATTGTCTACCTTGGAGAAAGGGGCAATGAAGCTATGCTCAAAGAACTTGAACGCCTTTTAGAAAGTGGCACTCAATTGGATATGAGAGTCAAATGGTCTGTAGAAAAAAGCATTGCGAAACTCAGACAAAATGGGGTGGACAAAAGCGTGTAATTTTTTCCTTTATTATTGTGAAATTTCATCTAAAAATATTTGCATGGAAATAGCATTCATAAAGAAAAAAGGTGAGAATGTATCAAAACACACTCACCTTTATAGACATTGTCTTTGTGAATCTTTTGAATTTGGTCAATGTTGAGCACGCAGCTTGCGCCAGCGTAAACCCAATGGAATTAACGGTAAAGCAAAGAGTCCTAGAACGACATAGATACCAATTTGCCCACCCAATCCAATTGTTGCTTGGTCATTAATTTGGCTCAAGGTGTAAATTGCCACCAAGATTATCGACAGAGATTGAAAGATAAACTGGTGACGATATCGAACTTCCTTTGAAGCCAAATCTGTGTACAGCTCCTGAATTTTGCCCGTTTCCTCAGCTTGGCGAAAATATTTCCATCCTCTATTTGTTGCCAGATATTTCCAGCCCGCATCTTTGAATAGTTGATGATACTCTTTACGCGCCTCTTTAACCTTTGCACTTTCCTCAGCTAAAGCAAACCAACCCACATTATTAAACATGGCGTTGTTGATGTGATAATCAAGTTTATACACATAATTCACAGGCTCACCTTGTTCAAAAATGTAAATACATGGGTTTTCGATATCTTTCAAATGCAATCCCTGAGCTGACATATCTCGAAGCCACGTCTCTTCTTCTACATCATTCCAAGACCAAAACCAACGAATTTTACGAACTGTTTTCATGTTGCTGCCTTTCCTATTATGTGGAGAACAAAAAAGTTTCTTGAAATAAAATCAACTTATTAAACTTTTGTTCTCCTTAAAGTAATTTTCAATTTACATTTGGGTAATCAAGTTTTTTCTTGAAAATTACTTTTCGAAATGCCCTCTAAACGGGCATTTTCAACCAGAATTGCTAAATTTTTGATATGTTCTGCAAGCACCTCTTTCCCTAAATCGGTCAAGACATAAAGCTTACGTCGCCCTTCCTGACCAGCTTTTGCAATCAGCTTCTGTTTTTCTAAAGTCGAAAAAGCCGTGTAAAGTGTGCCTGCACCAATGGTCACTGTCTCCTTACTCATCACGGCCACTTTTTGCATCACTGCATAACCGTGAAGTGGCTCACACAAGGCCAGCAATATGTAGGCGGAGGATTCAGTTAATGGTAAATATTTTTTGACTTTCTTTTTATTCATATGATTTACGTCAATCACCGCTATATCGGCACTCTTTATATCGATATTCGATATATCAATAATCAATATATTAACGATCGATATATTGTTTGTCAAGATATATTTTATATTTGGTGTGAATGTGGTTATTGAGTTAAGAAGGGAGGAAGGGGAGAAACGGCCGTATCTAGACCAATCCAATCGATCAAAGGAATACTAAAATTATAGTTGACCAACCCAAACCATTTGGCATGATTCATGCCAAATGGTTTATTGAAGTAGGCGATTTAATGGAATAGTGAAAGTAACGTCTCCAAGAAAAAGCGCAAATCGGCTAACTTGTTGAGGCAACGCTAGCTAGCGCACTTCGAACCAGCTCAGTATCCCAATCATCTGACGAACCAGTACCGCTTGTTCGACTGTAGACCGTGCGACCAAGGCAGCCAATAATGAGCGTTCCGTGCAATGCAGCTGTCATCGCAATTGGGTCCCCTTCACGTACGATACCTGCTTGTTGCCCAGCCTCTAAAATAGTAATTGTGTCTTCAACAACACCTGACAGAGGTAAAAATTCTGCCCCTTCTATTCGACCGGATTGGTCTAGGAATTCATGCGCAATAATGGCCATCGCATTGGGTCGTTCATGATAGAAAGATAGGTGTCCATAGACTAATTCCTCAAGTTTTACAGCAGCATCAATTGGATTCTGGCCAATTTCATACCGATTACTGAGATCAGAAGCAATGTCATCAAGCACAGCTCGATAAAGCGTTGCTTTTGAAGGAAAATGGTGCAACAGACCGGCATTTCCCAGACCAGCGGCCGAGGCAATACTCGCTAGGCGAGTGGCAG
>JANQSK010000615.1 GCA_028284105.1 Anaerolineae bacterium | reverse complement strand
ATCCACCGACAGCATTTACACGAATCGTAACCGTTTGATTAGCTTGACCAGAAAAAGACCAATCATGTCGATCTGAAAAACCTTCTAATGACCCTTGGACGGGTTGATTAAGACCGATTGTTCCCATTGGCGTCGCATCAGCCCAGTAGTTGATTCCGGTTGAGAATGAAATGGATCCATCATCCCCCACTTTAGTTGTGCCATCCGAACTGCTTGATACCACAAAGCTGCTTTCTTCCATATTGGCAAAATTGTTAGCTGCGCTTTGAAAAGTCATGATTAAGGGAAACCCAAACGCCATCAATGTAACAATCGTGCCGGCCACCATCACATCTATAATCTCCAAACGTCTAGAGTTGAACCAAGCCCAAAAGTATCCATATGGGGCAATGAAAAACCCAACAACTGCATGAAGTAATGATTTTTCTTTGAGTTGATGATAAAAAATGAAAATTCCAAAGGCAAAAGTGGCTAAATAAAGTACGACAGTTAAAGTTAATATTCCAATTTGCAACATTTTTATGTCCTTTTGAATAAGAGTTGTCTGAAGTCTACTTTTCACAAGGACCGGTCATTTGTTAACTCCATTTTATTAAACGTTGCGAATCGGATTAATCAGACAGATATCATTTTATATGATTCGTTTGAACAGGTGATTTAATCAACAAATTGAAAAATCAAGGGAATTAAAAGCCAAACAGAACCCAAAAACAGAGGGACACAACTCACAATCATACCCATCAATCTCACAGAAATATGCCGCTTTTTAAGAAGAAACCACATGTTCCAAGCCCCAAACACGGCCGTTCCAATACCAAACACAATTGCGATTCCCAAGAAAAACGGCTCAGGACGATTCTCAATAAAGTAACGCTGACGTAACAAGTCACCATCTCTTGCTGTCAAATCATCTGGCATATCAATATAGGCATAACCGTGGACACCAATGACAGGAGAGCCAAAGAAACAATTCAAAGGTTTATCACCTAAAAAAGCCTGGCATTCCCCATCATCAAGCCAAGGTTCATCGGGTGAATGTTGAATTGCAACAATTGAGAGATTATTTCCACGAAGAGATATTGAGCAAAAAGTTGAATAGGGTTCAGGAGCTTGTGCGTCGCAGTTTAATTGTCTCCCGGACAGTTTTACCCAACCCATCTGTTCAGATCGAGCAACAACCCCTTGGATTTCTTGACCATTTGGCCCTGGGCCAGCCTGAACCATAAAATAAGCCAACAAAGCGAACAGAAGAACAAATAACGCTCCCAATCCAATCGCATTCTTTTGATTGTCAAGAAACTTTCCAATAGCAATAGTCATAAAACATCTTCCTCCAATTAGACTTTGCTGTAGTGTAAATTTGAATTTGGAAGTAAACCTGACGCAATACGGCCGTTTTCACGTTTATCCCTCTACAAATACAAGCACTTTCACACTATCAGTTTTCAGATAAAATAGACTTCATCAATGCTTACGTAAATTTTAGAAACGGTATAGACCTTTTGAAGAAACGGCCGTTTCTGTATCCAAAGGACAAGTCCACATGCGTACCTACTATGATATTCACCTCAACGACCAGCAAATTGAATCCCAAGAACTAAACGGCGAAGAAATCGTTAAAGCTGGGCGCTATCTCATCACCAAAAAGTGTCTTGAGCACAACATTGCTGAAGTTGATCCGCTTAGCCCAGATAACATCCTTATCTTCTCAGCAGGCCCTTTCGCTGGCACAAGCTTCTCAAATGCAAATCGCACCAGCGTAGGATGCAAAAGCCCATTAACTGGTGGCATCAAAGAAGCAAACGGCGGTGGCACCTTTAGCTACGCCTTAGGACAGCTGGAAATTGCCGGTTTCACGCTACATGGTGTGGCAGAAGATTGGACCATCATCCACTTCAAAAAAGATGGGTCGATTAGCTTTGACTCAGCTGAAGGCTTCATGGGTATGGGCAACTTTGAAACGGCCGAAAAATTACATGAAAAGTACGGCAAAAAAGTATCCCTAGGTTTATGCAGCAATGTGGGTGAATATCAAGGTTTAATTGCTGGAATCGCCTTTAGTGACTCAGAAAATCGGCCGGCTCGTTTAGCCGCACGCGGTGGAGTCGGAGCCGTCATGGGCAGCAAAAAAATTAAAGCAATCGTTGTAGACAAAGACAAAACACCTACCTTTGTAGATAAAAAATCAGTCACCCAAGCAATAAGAACATACGCTACAGATTTACGTGACAATCCGTTGATTGTTAACTTCTTCAATAAAGTCGGCACCATGGGTATGGCGGACTACACCAATCACGTTGGAGGTTTACCTGTTCGCAACTTTAGCGCTGGCACGATGGTTGATACCAGCCAAGAAACGTTCAAAATGGGTGGTGAATACATCACAGAATTGAACAATTCACGTGGTGGGAAACACAGTCATGCCTGTATGCCCGGTTGTGTGATTCAATGCAGCAACGTCTATGCTGATGCAGACGGTAACGAAGTTGTATCACCTGTTGAATATGAAACGTTGGGTTTACTCGGGACAAACTGCGGAATTTCTGACCCAGATGATTTAGCAGCACTCAACTATATCGCCAATGATTTAGGTGTTGACACCATTGAAACAGGGGCCATGCTTGCCGTTTTAATGGAAGCAGGACTCGGTGAATTTGGTGACAAAGAGTTCATGATTGAAGCCTTAAAAGAGATTCGGGATGGCACTGAAAAAGGAAAGATATTTGCAGCAGGAACAGCTCGTGCTGGTGAACATTACAATGTCGAACGTATCCCGGTCATCAAGAAACAGGGCATCAGTGCCTATGATCCACGTGTCATTGAAGTAACTGGTATCACCATGATGGTGACTGCTCAAGGAGCTGACCATACAGCAGGTAATGTGGCTCGATACAAATCAAAAGAAAAAGGTGTTGAAGATTTGATGAAAGCCAGCCTTGGGGCGCAAATCGTTTCTGCAGCAACGGACTCTCTTGGACTTTGTGTCTTTGGTGGCGCTGTAACCACGAAAAAGCTTGACTTTATCATTGACAGCATCAACAAAGCACACGGCACTGAGTTAAGCGAAGATTTCTTCAATGAATTAGGCAAAGAAACATTGCGGCTTGAAAAAGAGTTTAATCGTCGTGCTGGTTTTACAGATGCGGATGACGATCTACCCGAATTTTTCTACACAGAAGCGATCAACCCATCAGAAGATGTGGCTCGTTTCCACGGCAAAGATGTTCATGGCATTTATGATAGCCTTGGTGATAGTGTTGAATTGCGGGATTACGGCAGATAATAGGTAGAAGAGAATTGAGAGAATAGAGTAGAGACTCGCTAATTGAAAGAGGTGATTTGGTTAACCAAATCACCTCTT
>JANQSK010000585.1 GCA_028284105.1 Anaerolineae bacterium | reverse complement strand
TGAACCGTATGCTTCATTATCTACAATAAAGAGGATGTAATTTTCGGGGGCAAAGTTTGCAATGGTTGATAAGGTGCCTAAGTTCATCAAAACACTGCCATCCCCATCTATCGAAACCACTTTTTTATCCGTCGTTCTACTCAAACCCAACCCAATAGATGAAGACAACCCCATCGATCCTAGCATATAGAAAAATCGAGGGTCGTCTTTAATCGCGTAAAGCTCTTGCGAAGGAAAACCAATGTTACAAACAACTAAAGTTTCGCCATCCAAGACAGGCACAATCTCTTGAAGTAATTCATATCGTCGAAAGTCACTCATTATGAACCTCCCAACCAAAAGTCAAAATCAAGCAAGGCTGCAACGGGTCGTTGTGCTACTTGGGCATGCTGGACAAGTTTTCCAACTTTTTGCACATCTTGCCGATCACTAAAGGTGAATGTCGGTATATTGATCGTTTCAAGTAACGGCCGTACTGCCACACCCATCGGCACTTGGGCACTAATTTTCTCACCGGGCGAACCGCGATGGCTCACAATCATCGTAATTGGCAAGCTATACAACAATCCAAGTGAGCATAATGATGTCAGAAGCGTACCAACCCCCGTATTTTGCATCACTAAAACAGGCGTTTTTCCACCTAAATAGGCACCTGCGCACACACCAAGACCTTCCTCTTCACGGGTAACAGAAACATATTCATACGTTGTTTGTGCTTCCAAAATATTGATTAATGGCCCCAATAGCTTACATGGCACCGATGTATAAAAATCAGCTCCATTTGCCGATAAGCTGGCAAACAATTCCTCACTAACAGATGGCATAGATTCCTCCTTCTTCCTCGTTTGACAACAAAAAAGTGATAAGCGATTAGAGTATCATTCTAATTACTTATCACTTTGTAATTGATAGTTAAATTTTAACAGAGGAGCCTACATCAACCCACAAGGATCAACATATTCATACCCCAAAGATGAGGCAACACCGGCATGAGTTACTTTGCCACCCATGGTGTTCAAGCCGCGCATTAAAGAGCTATCTGCTTTGCAGGCCGCAACAGCCCCCATATTGGCAAGTTTCACAGCGTAAGGCAATGTCACATTAGTTAAAGCCATCGTTGATGTTCTCGGCACTGCACCAGGCATATTACCTACTGAATAATGAACAACATCATGCTTAACGTAGATGGGATTATCGTGATACGTCACGCGGTCAACGGTTTCGATGCAGCCCCCTTGATCTATGGCAATGTCAACAATGACAGCACCTGACTTCATCGTTTTAACCATTTCTTCCGTCACAAGTTTGGGTGCTTTTGCACCGGTAATCAATACAGCCCCTACTAATAAATCGGCTTCAGAAACAGCTTCTGCAATATTGCCTGAGTTCGACATGACGGTTTCAATTCGTGCGCCGAAGATATCGTTTAAATATTTCAAACGGTCTGCACTGATGTCCAAAATAATGACTTTTGCACCTAAGCCAATCGCCATTTTGGCCGCATTAACACCTGCCACACCACCACCAATAATGGTGACGGTTCCAGGACGAACTCCGGGGACACCACCGAGCAAAATGCCCTGACCACCGTATGCTTTTTTCAAATAATGAGCGCCCAGTTCAACAGACATGCGACCTGCCACTTCACTCATTGGGGTCAACAGTGGCAACCCACCGCGATCGGGTTCAACGGTTTCATACGCAATGCCGGTGACCCCTTTTTCAACCAAAGCAGCCGTCAGTGGTGCTTCAGCCGCTAAGTGCAAATAGGTAAACAGCAAAAGGTCATCACGGAAAAAGCCATATTCATCAGCTAAAGGCTCTTTTACTTTACAAACCATTTCAGCTGACCAAGCATCAGCTGCGGTGTCGACTAACTTTGCCCCAACTGACGCATATTCATCATCACCAAAGCCGCTGCCAGCGCCAGCGCTTTTTTCAACGAGCACGGTATGCCCATGGCGAGTCAACTCGGCAACACCAGCTGGGGTAGCCCCAACACGGTTCTCTAATGCTTTAATTTCTTTAGGTACTCCAATAATCATCTCTCGACTCCTAGGATATAGTGGGATTTTTCTCTACTGACAGGTAGAATAACAAAGAGAAAGCAACTTTGACATAGCTTTCTTTAGCCATTCCAGCGTTTTTACTTAATATTTTGAGGCAGATATTCAAATGAGTTTAAATAAAAATGGTCTTGATGGGACCTCTTGGGCTATTTTAGAAGCGCTTCAGGAAAACGGCCGTATTCCCTATAGCGAACTAGGAAAAAAGGTCGGGCTCTCTACCCCAGCAGTTAGCGAACGGGTTCGTAAACTTGAGGAAAATGGCATCATCACAGGCTATCGCGCCACACTCGACATGCAAAAACTCGGCCGTGAAATAACCGCCTTTGTCAGCATTCGCAGCACCCCTGACAAAAACAAAAAGTTAATTGAATTTATTAAAAACTCACCCGTTGTCGAAGAAGGCCACTACATTACAGGACAGGCATCCTACATCGTCAAGATTGTCGTGCCCAAAATAAAAGATATGGAAACCTTCATCGGCGAAATCTCCCACTTTGGGGCAACAAACACTTCTGTTGTCATGTCAACTCATGTCGATAAAAAGATTTTTCGCGACCTATGATGTTTGTAATTAGAAATTGGTAATTGGTAATTAGGGTTGTATGCAAACCTTCCCAATTACCAATTACCCAATTACCAATTACATCTCTTAAATAATTGCCTTCAGACCAGCTTCAATCGCTTCAACGATTTGATCACCTTCAGATTGAGTGACGGTCAATGTTGGAGAAAGCACCAACACATTACACAAACCAGGAATCGTATTGCCATTCTTGCCAATCAAAACGCCATTTTCTTTAGTGACACCAATGACTTTATTCACCAATGCCGGATCAAGGGCTTCTTTGGTTTCTTTGTTAGCCACCAGTTCTATACCGAACAGCAAACCTTTACTGCGAACTTCACCCACATTAGGATGTTCCACCAGCTGATCAAACTGTTCACGCATATAACCACCCATCTTGGCCGAATTCCCCACCAATCCCTCACGCTCAATAATCTCAATATTACGCAAAGCGACGGCTGCTGAGACGGGATGTGCGCCATAGGTATTGATATGACGAAAATGAGTTAAATCACTAGGGTCACCCATAAACGCATTGAAAATCTTATCGTTCACAACGGTGGCAGCAATGGGTTGATAGCCGCTGGCAATCCCTTTGGCACAAGTCATGATATCTGGCTTTGCTGACCAATGGTGATGTCCCAACATTTTGCCTGTACGGCCGAATCCTGAAACCACCTCATCAAAAATTAACAACACACCATACTTATCACATATCTCGCGTACTGCAGGGATGTAATTATCTGGCGGAATCAAAACACCACCACCTGAAATCATAGGTTCCATAATGAATGCAGCAACAGTTTCAGCACCTTCATAAATGATGGTTTGCTCAAGTTCTTGAGCAACTTGTTCACCGTGCTCTTCAGGCGTTAATTTAGGGTGACGCCGATAAGGGTATGGAGGATTGATGTGGCGGAATTGAGGGGCTTGCATCGCAAAGCCAATCTTCCGTTCTGCTTGACCCGTTGCGCTAATAGCCGCCATCGTGTTGCCATGGTAAGCCCGATAGCGAGAAATAATTTTCTTACGCAAATAGCCATTGGGCTCACCTGACTGTTGATGGTATTGCCAAACCATCTTAAATGCTGCTTCATTCGCTTCAGACCCTGAACAAGAAAAATAAACATGGCCATTCATATCCACTAAACTGAGCAACTTTTCGGCTAAACGAACAGCAGGTTCATGTGACATAGTTGGTGAAAGGTATGCCAAATTTTTCATTTGCTCATAGGCAACTTGAGCAAGCTCTTCACGGCCGTATCCAACATTCACGCACCAAATTCCAGCAATGGCATCTAGGTATTGTTTGCCGTGTTGATCGGTCAACATGGCACCTTCACCTTTAACGATGTGCATAGGTGGTGCTTTTTTAAAATTGCTATGTTGTGCAATAGGGTGCCATAAACTATCAACACCGACTTGGGAAATTTCAGTCATCTGCATCATGGGAAACTCGAATTTCAATTAGGCAATTAAGTAATTGGTGATTGGGAAAATACGCTGTTTACCCAATCACCTAATGACCTAATTACTCAATCACTCAATTATTGGTATTTCTCCAACATCCGATTTGGAACTTTCAACGCATCACGGCGGAATGGATCAGCCAACACATCCTCACCACCCTCAATGACACCATCAATCACACAGGGCTTGCCAGTTGCCATTGCTTCTTGAATGACATCTTGTACATCGTTGTAATCCTCAATGCGGAAACCAACAGCACCCATATCACGTGCAATTTGAGCGAAATCAGGATTTTGGCGAAGATTCGTCCCTAAGAAACGGTCACCATAGAAGTCGATTTGATTCTTCTTCTCAGCACCCCATTCGTGGTTGTTCGCCACAATGGTAATGACCGGAATATCTTCACGAACGAGGGTCATGATTTCAGCCAAACCACCGATACCATAAGCGCCATCACCAGTGAAGGCGAAGACAGGTGTGTCAGGTGCACCAATTTTTGCACCCATTGCAGCACCAACTGAGAAACCGCAGTTCCCCCAGCTCAATGCAGCCATGTGTTTACGAACGCCATTAAAGTGGAAGTAGTCGTTTGACATAGAACAGGTGTTACCAATGTCAGTTGCTACAATCGCATGTTGTGGAATCGCTTGAGACAGTTCGCTCAAGAAGCGGCGTGGGTGCATCAATTTATTGGTTGATGAAGACCAAGCCCCTTTTTCATCAGCCCAACGCTTGTTTTCTTGATCGATTTCGTCCATTTTTTCTTCGTCTGGCTTCATGTCAGGACGATCCGCTTTCACCATGCTAGTGAGTTCACGTGTGAACTCTTTGACGTCAGCTAAGCTAGCAACATCAACTTTTTGGGTTAAGCCAAGAACTTTGTGATTAATATCAACTTGAATAATTTTGGCGTCTTCTGGCCAGTATGCCATGTCATATTGCGGCAACGTGCCAAAGGGGCCTAATCGGGTACCGAGCGCTAATACAACATCAGCTTTCTTGATGGTACGCATGGCTGCTTTAGAGCCACAATACCCGATAGGCCCAACGGCCAGTGGGTGTTCGTTGGGGAATGTGTCATTGTGGAGGTAAGTATTGACGACTGGAAGGGTCATATACTCAGCTAACTCCTTGACTTCCTCCAACGCATCTGCTTGAGAGACACCACCACCTGCAAGCAAAACAGGATATTTTGCATTGAGAAGCAACTCTTTTGCTTCTTCAAGGTTGGCGCGTGGGCCAGCCCCACGGGTAATGTCTAAGCTAGGATAAATTTCGTATTCGGCTTCACCGTAGA
>JANQSK010000570.1 GCA_028284105.1 Anaerolineae bacterium | reverse complement strand
GGGTGAGTAAGCCGCGTGATTGAATGGTTGCCAAATTGGCAAAAATGTTGCGATGCGAAATTAATACCCCTTTGGGGTCAGCCGTGGAGCCTGAAGAGTATTGGATAAAGGCTAATTGATCTGGAGATTGCGTGGGCAACGGCCGTTCATTTTCGGATTCAATCGCTAAAAGTGTGTCAAAAGAAGTGACCCTTGAATGGAGCCCACAAGCTTCTACAAAATCGATGACTGTTTCTACAAACATCGGCATGGTGACGATGAGATCGGGTTGGGCATCCTGCAGAATGTGCTGTAGTCGCGGGAGCTTTTTAGGAGAGTCAGGTGGATAGGCGGTAACGGCCGTTAAGTTAGCCTTTAGAATCCCAAAAAATAGTGAGATATAAGACAAGCCTGGCGGGAGCAGTAGAAGAATACGGCCGTTGTCCTGCTTCAAGGTGAGTAGCGCTTGCCCGATTTGATTCGACTTCTGTGCTAGCTCAGAAAAGGTGATAGTGCTGGTTGATTGATCAGACTCCAAGAAGGTGAAGACCGTCTTGTTAGGCATTATTTGTGCATAATGACGCAGGCCATCCAGCATCGTGACGGCATTGGGTGGAAGCTTAGTCACCAACCTCAACCCTCACTGCTTCAGATTGGAGATAGTGATTTAAATTTTGAGCCAGCTGCTGAACGTATGGCTCAACCATCATTCCCTTAGGATTTACATCGAGTTGATGGACATCTAAGCTTTCAGGCACTAAATCACGCCAACCGTAGTGTGGATCGTTCATCCCAATAAAATCTTTGCGAGGTCGGTATATTGCAACACGGCCGTTATATTGTTCAGGATAATATGCTTCGTGAGCGGCATCGTTGATATCATCCAAAATGACATGGATTAGCTGATCATCGTCGTTGCTTCCCTGCTTAATACGCTGTTGCATGCGGAAAAGCTCAACGGAGGCCTTCTCTTTGAAAAAGGCCAACATATCTTTGATAGACAAACGCAATAGATTTTCGGCGTGGAACCAAATATTTTGTAGCTTGTAAATGAGTTTGTTGACACCTGTATATTCAACTTCGTAAGCGTGCACGTTGTATGATTCAAACATCGCCACAATGTTGGTTTCTTCCCCAGCATCCTTGAGCTGCTGAGCCATTTCATACGCCAACGCACCGCCTAAACAATACCCACCTAAATTATAGGGTCCGTAAGGCTGAACGGTGCGAATTTCCTTGATGTACAAAGTGGCCATCTCTTTAAAATCAGTCAGGTAATTGCCTTGGCCATCGAGCCCTTGAGCCTGTAAGCCATACACTGGTTGATTGGCTCCTAAATGCTTGGCAAGATCGCGATAGAGTAACACATTGCCACCTGCCCCGTGGATTAAAAAGAGTGGCGTTGCATCACCCTCGGTTTGGATGGGTACGAGGGAATCCCAAGGCTTATTTTCATCCCCATCCCGCATATAAGCCGCCATCTCTTTGATTGTGGGAGCATTGATAAGCAGTGCTAGAGGCAAATTCTTGTTTAATTGCACTTTGATTTTATGGAACAGTTGAGCCGCTAAAAGCGAATGGCCGCCAAGCGCAAAGAAATTGTCGGTAATGCCAACTTTTGGCAGATTAAGCGCTTCTTGCCATAGCTCAACGAGCGTTTGTTCAATGTCGTCTGATGGAGGGATGTATTGATGAACGGCCGTATCTTCACTCAGCAACTGTTTTTTATCTGGCACTAAATCTTTTAACGATAAGTCAGAAGTTTGAATCACCTGCTGGATCAATGTCTCAAAGCGGCTGATGAGTGTTGCAACGATTTCTGAACTGTATCTCTCTGGGTTAAATTCAACGTCACCAAAAATTTCACCTTCATATTCATCCAAAAAGAAACGCCAATCAAAGCCCCCCAAATGATCTCCAGTTGAAACCAATTTAGAGTCAATGCCCTCAAATGAAAGGTCAGATGGACTAGACACTTGATAAATAAACACCGTTTGGAAGATATTGCTGTGAGCTGGATTTGATTTCCAAATCAAATGGTCAAGAACATTTTCTATTGGAAATTCTTGGTGAGAAATCATGCCGAGGGAGGTTTCTTTAACACGATCAACAATGGTTGATAAGGTGGGATTCCCTGACAAATCGGTTCTGAGCACATTGAGATTGGCAAATAGGCCAATTAACTTTTTAAGCTCGGTTCGATCCTGTCCCGTGGTGGTAAAAACGGCAACGTCATCATTGGGGGCGTAAATCGATAGCGCGATTTTATAGAGTGCTAGCATGAATGTGAACATCGTTGTGCTATGCTGGCGGCTCAATGCTTTTAGCGCTTCTGTTGTTTCAGCATTAAGTACGAATTTTGCGGGAGCACTTTCATTCGGTCCGTTTTCATCAACCGGTAGATGTAACAGTTGGTATGGCTTGGCTAACTTGTTTTGCCAATAGCTGTTTAGCGTGTCGAAGCGTTCGCCTTGAAGGCGACTTTGTTGCCAATGCGCAAAATCAACGTACTGGAACTCTAAATTGGGTAGCTCAGCATCCAGACCATGCACATTGGCGTTATAAAGGGTGACGGCTTCAGTGAGCAATGCATCAAAGGCTCCCCAATCAAAAATGATTTGATGGAAGTTGATGAGTAGGATGGATTCTGTTTCCCCTAAGCAGTAAAGTGTCGCTCGGTGGGGTGGTGTTTGGTTGATCGAAAACGGCCGTTTACTGGCTTCTTCATCAATGAGTCGATTGGCTTCTCTTTCTGGCTCAGGAAGATCTTCGAGACTGACTACTTTGAGATTGATAGCGTGTTCAGGCAAAATTTTTGCTGTAGGCTTCTCATCTTCTTCAATAAAGATGGTGCGCAGATTTTCGTGGCGATTGACGATGGTTTGTAATGCTTGGGATAATGCATGAGGATCTAAACGGCCGTTTAATTGCCATACAACCGGAACATTCAGCATCGTGCTTGTTGGATCGAGCTGATATAGTGACCAGACTCGCTCTTGGGCTGGAGATAAAGGCAGGACCCCTGTTCGATCAATTGGCTCGATTTTTATGATTTCAGCCTGATCGCCCACTTCTTCGGCACGCTGTAAAAATTGGACAATTTCCGCTTTACGCGCCATAAGCTCTTCTTTTAAATCAGGCGTTAAAGTGCCTTTTGGGGCATTGAGCTTGAGTTTCTCTCCATTCAAAGAGATATCAATCCCTTTATTTTTTAATTGAACTAAAAATTCAAACGTACTCACAATACTTATATCTCAAACTTCTCCATCTCATCTGTCGCCAACTCCGGTTCAACTGAATAAGCGTCTTGAGTTGACCATTGAGCAGCCTCAATATGGCGTGCCACATTGGCAATATTGGGCGTGTCAAAAAAGATGTCTAATGGAATATTGATATCAAATGTGTCTCTAATGGTGGTTGCAAGCTGGGTAGCAAGTAGCGAGTGACCACCCAGTTCGAAGAAATTGTCTTCTATACCGATACGCTCTATAAAAAGTGCCTCTTGCCAAAGCTGCGCTAATTTCATTTCGACGGCGCTTTGTGGCGGCACATAACGGCGCTCATTGTTTAATTGCACAGGATCAGGTAACCCATTGCGATTGACTTTGCCATTAGGTGTCAAGGGCATCTTTTCGAGGAGAATAAATTTAGCGGGCACCATGTAGCTGGGAAGCGATTGAAGTAGCAATCCGCGTAGTTCATGGTTTTCAACGTCGGCAAATCCATTATTGAGCGTATAAAAACCAATGAGCCGCTTATCGTCAGGACCAAATTCAAATGGATTAACAACGGCCTGAGCAATGGCTGGGTGTTTTTCTAATCGGGCTTCTATCTCACCACACTCAATTCGGTAACCACGAATCTTGACTTGGAAATCGATTCGCCCTAAGCATTCAACCTCGCCACTGTTGTGATACCGAGCTAAATCTCCAGTACGATACATTTTGCCGGGATGGAATGGGTTATCAATAAAACGAGAGACGGTTAATTCGGGTCGGTTTAGATACCCATTCGTAACGCCATCTCCGCCGATCCAAAGTTCGCCAATGGCTCCGACGGGCAATGGGTTTTGATTGCTATCTAAGATGTAGAGCTGTGTATTTCCAATTGGCTTGCCAATCAGAATCGGTTGGCCTTCTTTCAGCTGATGAATTGATGACCAAACAGTTGTTTCTGTCGGACCGTACATGTTCCAAACTGGATTGCCCTTGGCTAATAGCTTAGTGGCTAAGTTTTGAGGAATGGGTTCGCCACCGGTTAATATTTTGAGATGGGCTGGCGGCTCCCATCCTGAGCGAATGAGCAGTTGCCAAGTTGCTGGTGTGGCCTGCATGGTAGTAATCTGCTCTTCAAGCAAAACGGCCGTTAATTGGTCCGCATTCATGGTGACGGCCGTTCCCGCAATGACCACAGTTGCCCCAGAAATAAGAGGCAAAAAGAGCTCGAGTACGGCAATATCAAAAGAAAGCGTTGTGATTGCTAACAAGCGATCATCTTCTGATAGGCCAGGACGCTCTTTCATGGTGAGCAAAAAGTTGACTAAACTTTGCTGCGTGACCTGCACCCCTTTTGGCGTGCCTGTCGAACCAGACGTATAGATGATGTAAGCCAACTGTGGCTTTTCTGATGGCTTGTTTTTGTCAATTGCTTTTTGCTGACTGCTGACCGCTGACTGCTGATTGCTAGATTCATCCGTTAATAACACTTGCCCCGTGAAATTAGGCATCTCTGAAAGCAAACTGTATTGAGAGATAATGATTTGGGCGTTGGTATCTTCCAACATGAACGCCAAACGCTCACTTGGATAAATGGGGTCCATTGGCAGATAAGCTGCCCCAGCTTTGTGAACGGCCAAGAGGGCAACGAGCATTTCAATTGAACGTTCATGAAATATCCCCACAAATTGGTTGGGTTCGACGCCTAACTGCAAAAGGGAAGCTGCTAGCTCATCAGCCTTCTGGTTGAGCTCTGAATAGGTCAAGCTTTGCTGCTCAAATTGAACGGCCGTTTTATGGGGCGTCTTCTCAACCTGAGCTTCAAATAAATCGGTCAGGGTCCGGTTTTTGTCGTATGACATCTCCGTTTGATTCCAATCGTTGATAATCTGTTGGTGATCATGCTGACTCAAAATTGGGAGATTGTTGATGGGCGTGCTTGGTAGGGAAACGGCCGTTTCCACGAGCGTCAAATAAGCCGTGACCCAGCGTTCAATGGTTTCTTTTTCAAAAAGATCGCTGTTCGCCGTACATTGAACAAAATAACCTTGTGGCAATTCAGCTATGTTGATAAAGAGCTCATACACCTCTGTTTCACGAGGCATGAGCATGATTTCACTGTCAACAGAATCAAATTGTAATGCTGGCGGTTTCGGGAATTGATTGAACGCCACAGAGATAAGTGGGAGGCGACTAGGATCTCTTTTGATGGGTAAAAGTTTGATCAAGCTGCTGGAGCTGTAACTTTGATGGGCAAACCCTTGGAGTAACTTTTGATGGGTATTTTTAAGGACATCCTGGAACGTTTGCTCAGAGGTGAAATCATGCCGAATCGGTAAAAAGTTGACACAAAAGCCAACTAAATCGACATTTGATTCCTGCATTTGTCCAGCAACAGGAATGCCCACAACAATGTCGTTCTGACCTGAGATGCGATGAAGCAGCGTGTTAAAGGCACTTAGCATAAAGGTATAAAACGAGGTTTTATTTTGCCGAGCCGCTTCTT
>JANQSK010000668.1 GCA_028284105.1 Anaerolineae bacterium | reverse complement strand
AGAGCCACTTTCAATTATTTATTTAGGCAATTTTGTCCATCGAAAGGGAGTGGATATTTTAATTGATGCTTTGGCCATATTAAAAGATCAGATACCGTTTCACCTTTATATTTGCGGGCAGGGGGAAGAACAAAAAAATATTGAGAAACAAATAGAAGCTACTGATCTTGGTGCTAAGACGACTTTAGTGGGTGCTGTTGCGCCAGATGAGGTGTTTACATGGCTGTCATCCGCAGATATTTGTGTGGTTCCATCTAGAACTGAACCATTTGGCTTAGTTGCCATTGAATCTTTAGTGTGTGGGACACCAGTTATTGCGTCAAAAATTGAGGGATTAACCCAAACAATTTTGCACCAGAAAAATGGATTGTTGTTTCCTAAAGAAGATATTGATGCATTAGCGGATTGCATAAAATTTATGTTCCAAAATCCAGAGAAGCGAGTTGAATTTGCTAAATTGGGCAAGCAAACGGTTAAGCAGTACGATATGGAAATCGAAGCTAATAAGGTGGCTGACATTTATAAAAATCTTCTGAGTAAATGATTGAGATGGGGTGAAGGTTTTGCTCATTCAGGAGCAGGAAAAAATGTTTTTCAATGTGCCCTATTAAAATTATCAAACTTACGATGGCGTAATCTCGCTCAATTTTCATATTATTATAAGTAGCTGTTTGTGTTTATTATTTTGCTTGGTTTTGCTAAGTATGAGTAGCTGACACGAAAATTTAAGTAGTTGAAGAATGATTCGAAAAATCCAATGGTATGTTAACCGACTCCGATCCATGGGGATGCCTGAAATTCGCTATCGGGTTTCTCAAGTGATTGTTCAACAGCGGGAAAAACGATTTGGTTTTCCTAAGAGTGAATGGGATACAGTCGATTTCAATAAAGAATGGCAAAATTTTAGTGAAGGCAAACGGCCGTTTAACCTATTTCTTTCCCCCAAAGAAAAACAGTCTCGTCAAACGATAGTCAAAGAGCATTTTTTAAAAGAGTTCAATTTTACGATTTCAACAGCTGAGCAACTTCTAGCTGGGAAGATAAACATATTTGGAAATCATTACCAGCTCGACTCCCCTGTTGATTGGCATCAAGATCCTAAAACAAAAAACAAATGGCCAAAGCAACAATTTTGGGGAGATATCGATATCCGAGACGGTCGGACTATTGGTGGCGTCAAATGGGTTTGGGAATTAAATCGACACCATCATTTAGTAACATTGGTAAAAGCATATTACCTAACGGATGATGAAAAATATGCGCAAGCTGTTTGTGAACAGTTAGAGAGGTGGATTGAGGAAAATCCACTTGGGTTTGGCGTGAATTGGACAAGCTCCCTGGAGTTAGCATTAAGGATTATTAATTGGTCATGGGTTTTGTTATTTCTTCAAGGGTCAAATTCTATAAGTCAATCACTGTTTACAAAACTTTGTAAGTCAGTTCATTCTCAAGCTGCTTATATTGATCGGCATCTTTCAAAATTTAGCTCAGCAAACAATCATCTTGTCGGTGAAGCCGCTGGTCTATTTTTTGCGGGTACTTGTTTTCCATTTTTTGAAGAAAGCCAGCACTGGCAAACAAAAGGGTTGAATATTGTTAATGAGCAGATTCCGCTGCAAATTTATGAAGATGGGACTCCTGCAGAACAAACGATTGAATATTTAACCTTTTTGATGGGATTTAATTTCCAAGTTATTCGTTTGGCAAGACTCAATGATTTGCAGATACCGCGGGTTTGGTTTGAACGGATCAAACGCGTAGATGAATTTATTACGGCCATTATGATAGAAGACGGCTCATTCCCAACAATCGGGGATGGCGATGATGCTTGGGTGGTTCGACTTGACGATAGCGATGGTGTCTCTCGTTTGAAATCGCTACGTTCTCTGATTGCTTTAGAACTTGGATTAGACAAACTTCCG
This sequence comes from Anaerolineae bacterium, assembly GCA_028284105.1. Taxonomy (GTDB): domain Bacteria; phylum Chloroflexota; class Anaerolineae; order Promineifilales; family Promineifilaceae; genus QQUD01. Next base: position 2,893 of record JANQSK010000668.1, on the reverse strand, counting down.
TATAAAGATGAAACGGCGTTTTGGCTCTATGGGGAAACGGCCGTTCATCAGGTTCATGAAACGCAAGAAACGCCCAAATCCAAAATTTTTCCAACTGGTGGGCTTGCGGTGTTACGTTCCGATGACTATCTCCTCACCTTTGATTGTGGTCCGCTTGGGTATTTAGAAACCGCTGCACACGGTCATGCAGATGCTTTGAGCATAACTCTTTCAAAAGGGAATCAACCCTTTTTAATCGATCCCAATACCTTTGCATATCAAGAAGGGTATGAATGGCGAGACTATTTTCGTAGCACCTCTGCACATAATACAGTTGTTATTGATGGCCAAAATCAAAGCCAGTTAAAAGGTGCATTTCTGTGGGGTGAGAAAGCAGAGTGCCAGATAATGGATTGGAATACAAATGATGCACTTGATTTCGTCGTTGCTAATCATGATGGGTATCAATCACGAGGCGTGATTCATCAAAGAAAGGTTGAATGGCAAAAACCGCATCAACTGACGATAACTGACGAGATACAAGGGAATTCAATCAAAGATATTACGCTTTATTGGCACTTTCCTCATGATGCCCAACTTGAAAAAATAGAAAATGGTTATGAAATTTTAATTAATAGTGAATCTTTCCAAATTGATCTTTCAGACTTTTCAGATTGGAAGAGTGAAATCATTATAGGAGAAAGCGCGCCCATTCAAGGCTGGCAGTCATTCCATTATGGGCATCGAACGCCTTCTCCCGTTTTGAAGATTTCAAATAATTTGGCTCTTCCTGTTCGTATTACAACTAACTTTTCCCTTTAAATTGTAAATTAATAATTCTTTATTTTGCTGAAACCAACAACTTTTAGTTGGATATACGGCAATTTGAGTTGATTTGGTCGGCTTGTAATAGCCCTATTGGCTTACTGTCGGGGCTGGTATTGATGAGGCAAGTTACTATAATTATCTAGCTTAGTATCCAGTCAAAATTGAGAAAAATTATGAAAAATTCAGGTGCAACCCTTTTAGATTCAATTGCAAGTAAAGATGCTGTCGTTGGTATTATTGGTCTTGGCTATGTTGGTCTACCATTAGCTATGGCTTTTTGTGAAGCAGGTTTTTCTGTCGTTGGAATAGATTTAGACAATGAAAAAACTAGACTTCTGGTGAATGGCGAAAGTTACATAGAAGATGTGTCATCAAATCAGGTCGATACGATGGTCAAAAACGGCCGTTTTACCGCCACGACCGATTACAACAAGCTGAAAGATGTCGATGCCATTTCAATTTGTGTGCCAACCCCTTTAACTAAAACAAAAGACCCCGATATCTCTTATATCATTCATGCAACTGAAAATATTGCTAAAATTGGGGTAGATGGAAAGCTGGTCATTCTAGAAAGTACAACTTATCCGGGAACGACGGATGAAATCATCTTACCTCGTTTAGCAACTGAGGATAAAAAAGTGGGGCAAGATTTTTATTTAGCCTTTTCACCTGAACGAATAGATCCCGGACGTACTGATTTTACAATTTTTACAACGCCAAAAGTTATTGGTGGCGTGACAAATCAATGTCTTGATGTAGCTTTGGCGCTCTATGGCACAATCGTGCAACAACCTGTTCCGGTGTCAAGCACTGGCGCAGCAGAAATGGTTAAAATCTTAGAAAACACATTTCGGGCTGTCAATATAGGGCTTGTTAATGAAGTGGCATTGATGTGCGATAAACTAGGATTAAACGTGTGGGAAGTTGTTGAGGCAGCCAAAACAAAGCCGTACGGGTTTATGCCATTTTATCCAGGACCCGGTTTAGGCGGACATTGTATCCCTGTTGATCCCCATTATTTGAGCTGGAAACTTAAAACGCTGAATTACACGGCTCGCTTTATCGAATTGGCAACAGAAGTAAACGGCTTTATGCCAAACCATGTTATCAATAAAGTAATGTTGGCGTTAAATGCCAATAAGAAGGCAATAAATGGCAGTCGGATTCTGGTTATAGGGGTTGCTTATAAGCCAAATGTGGGAGACGTGCGTGAAAGTCCGGCATTGGATATTATTAAGGGGTTGTGTGATTATGGTGCAGATGTCCATTATCATGATCCTTATGTAGAATCGTTAAAATATGAAGGAATAAACCTTGAATCAATCTCATTAACAGATGAGGTTGTTTCATGGTCTGATTGTGTTGTTATTGTGACGAATCATCAATCTTATGATTGGGGTTGGTTAGCGGATACGGCTAAGGTTATTGTCGATACAAGAAATGCTATTCAGAAAGAAGGTAAAGGATTTCTTGTCAAACTGTAAGAATAACTATTTAGTTGCGTAGAGGAGATTTAAGTGAAAATATCAATAATGGGTTTGGGATATGTTGGGTGTGTCTCAGCAGCCTGTTTTGCACGAGATGGTCATGAGGTTATTGGGGTAGATGTTAATCCCATCAAAGTAGACACTATTAATGCGGGAAAAAGCCCAATCATCGAACCTGGTTTACAGGAATTGTTACAAGACGGAATTAAAAATCGACGATTAGTTGCGACATCGGATGCAGAAACGGCCGTTAATGAATCAGAAATCATCATTGTTTGTGTTGGAACGCCTTCACAGAAAAATGGAGGCTTAGACCTCTCCTATGTGGAAGGTGTTTGTGAACGTATCGGCCAAATTCTTAAAGAAAAATCAGACTATACGGTTGTTGCAATTCGTAGCACAATTTTGCCAGGTGTAACAAACGGAAGTTTGCTTCCCATTTTGGAAAAAGCATCCGGTAAAAAAGCCGGTATTGATTTTGGTTTCTGCGTGAATCCAGAATTCCTCCGTGAAGGGACTGCAATCAAAGATTTTGATAATCCCCCTTATACAATTATTGGGCAAATTGATGATCGGGCTGGCCGAAAGTTAGCAGAACT
>JANQSK010000550.1 GCA_028284105.1 Anaerolineae bacterium | reverse complement strand
GAAAACGGCCAAACAACTAGCAACCAATCCCTGATCCCCAGACCCCGATCCCCAATCATCATCCTAACCTCAAACTCACAATCGCATCCCGAATAATTTTTGCACTTTGTTTGAGTTGTGCGGCCTCGTCCTCATTCATTTGCAAGGGTAATCTTTTCAATATGCCTTGACCCCCGACTAAGAATGGCAAGGCTAAAGTAACATCTTCAACGCCGAGAAGTTCATCAACTGGCGTACACACCGTCATAATCGCTTTGCGATTCCCTAAAATGTTGGCACAAATACGAACGAGTGCAGAGCCGATGCCATAGTAGGTGGCTCCTTTCCCCTCGATAATTTGATAAGCAGCCCGCCGAACGTTGTGGTCAATTTGAGCAATGCTTTCCTCATCAAGGACGATATTTTGTTGCTCACAGAATGTGTGAAGCGGGATGTTACTGACATCTGTTGAAGACCAAAGCAGCACTTCAGAATCACCGTGTTCCCCCACAACGTATCCATGAATATGGGTGGCATCGACGCCAAGGCGGCGGCTGAGCAGCGTACGGAATCGGGCTGTGTCCAGTGTTGTGCCAGAGCCAATGATTCGACTCGAGGGAACACCAAACTGCTTAGCGATATGCGCAGTCACGTGGGTCATAATGTCAACGGGGTTCGTAGCCACCACAATGATACAGTCTGGAGCATGTTGCAGGATGGGTGGCACGATGGCTTGGAAAACGGCCGTATTTCGCTCAAGAAGCTGAAGCCGAGTCTCTCCCGGTTTTTGCCCTACACCCGCCGCCACAATAACAATGGCGCTATCAGCAAGATCAACAAAATCACCTGCCCGAACATCCAATGGATGAGCAAACGGCACCGCATGAAAAATGTCGTTGGCCTCTGCTTCGGCACGCTCTCGATTTTTATCAACCAGCACAACCTCTCGTCCAATTCCTGACATTACCAAAGCATAGCCTGCTGTTGCGCCCACCATACCTGCACCCACAATTCCAATCTTCATAACTCATCCTTTCTCATAAATTGTGATAGAAGCTCAATTTGATTATCTCATAGTTCAGCCTCTTTGTTTAATTGGCGTTGATATGAGAGGATGAGGATGAATACGGCCGTTATGATCCCAAACGACACCAAGCAATATTTACAGAATGCCCCAATGACGAAAATCTCCAGCAAGGTTAACCCAATCGAGAACAAAAAAGCCAAGCTGATCGTACCTAGAAGCAGTTCGGGCAAGCTATTTCTGAGCGGTTGCCACCAATGGCTCGCCCAAATCAACAAAAAGAGTAACAGATAGCCTATTAACCCGATCAAGGCGACAGGGACCGGTCCGATACTTGAGAATGGCGCATTGGGGCCACTGACTTGGCCGCAATCAAACCATTGGCTGCCTGAACACGCCGCCATCAAGCTTCCTTCGTGAAAGAGATACAGATAATACGAAACCAACAGCCCCGGAATAGTGAGCAGTTGAATAAGGTGAAGTTGCCATTTAAATATGTTCATAATTTTTCATTGGAGGCTGAGCTTGTCGAAGCCTTGACCCTTATCTGGCTTGAACAAGCTCAACATTCAGCACTTTTAGTGCCGCTAATTTGTGTTTAACAAGCCTTCAATTTCTTGTCGGAACGTCTCAAAGGGGAAGGCGCCACTAATTTGACGGCCGTTTATCAAAAAGGTGGGCGTACTCGTAATGCGATTTTGGCGGGCAATTTCAATGTTTTCTTGAATGACATCGTTGTAACGGCCGTTATCCACACAGCTTTCAAATTGAGTCATTTCTAAACCAACCGTTTCAGCCACACGAAGCAAACCACTTCGCTCACGGATACCTTGAACCTCAAATTGAGCAAAGAGCTCATCAACAAATGGCATATACGCATCTTGTTCATTGGCACAAAGGCTGGCATTGGCGGCAGGTAATGTGGCGCTGTTTAAAGCATAAGGATAGTAGATAAATTGGGCTTGTCCCGTTTGAACGTACGCTTCATCAATCTGAACGGCCGTATCTTCATGAAAATCACGGCAGTGTGTACAGCCAAAATCAAGAATCTCAATGATTTGCACGGGGGCTGACGCCTCCCCAAAAGCCACACAGCTCCCCTCTTCATCGCAACGATCTTCAAGCGATAGTAATGTTTGTGGTTGTTGATTAAGCACTAACAGGGCAAGTAATCCAATGACTCCTGCCCCAATGATGCCATATACAACGGTCCAGTTGGTTTGGCGACCAACCTGATTTTTTCTTCTTTTATTTGATTTTTTGCTCATTATAATAATCCATTTTTATGTAAAGTTATTTAGCGATATAAAACAACAGCGAAGGAAATAGATAAAGAGCGAACGAGAACATTCGTCGCTGATTCATCTATCGCGTTTATTTGAAAAATGGATTATTGGCGTGGAGGGGGTGTTTGGCGTTTAACTGGCACTTTGGCGGGTGCCGTAACTCGATTATTTTGCAACCCGATAAACAGGTACATGCCAAGTAAGCTAGCAACGGCCGTTAACGGTACATAATGGGTTGAAACCGAGCTTAATTCAGCAGTAAACACAACTTGGGTTGTCACTTCACAACCACCAAGCACGACTTCTACTGCGCTGTATTGATGACAGGTTTGCGAAACGACCGTTGGTGAAATCATGACCGCTGCAAAAATCATCAAAACAAGAATTATTCTAGACATATCTAAATTATATATGCCAAAAGCCCAAGGAAACGGGTTATTCAATGGACATTAATGTATTGCTCAAACAGATTCACAGGGGTATAAGTGGGCACCGAAGAAGGAAGGGAAGAGGCATGTCACATCCACTCCATAAAAACAATATCATCATTGATGGCTTAGAGTATTCAAACTGGAGCCGAGAAGTTTTTGAGATGATGCATGCGGGCGGCATAACGGCCGTTCATGTCACCATCACCTATTGGGAAAACACCATTGAAACGATGCGCAACATCGGCAAGTGGAACCAACTTTTTCAGCAGAACAGCGATCTCATTATGCCCGTCAAAGCGGTTGATGATATTCATTTGGCGAAAGCGATTGGTAAGGTGGGGATTATCTTTGGCTGCCAGAATTGCTCCCCCATTGAAGATGATTTCACCTTTGTAGAGATTTTCCAACAGCTCGGTGTTCGCTTCATGCAGCTAACCTACAACAATCAAAGCCTGCTTGCTTCAGGCTGCTATGAATCAGTCGACACGGGTTTGACGCGTTTTGGCAAAGTGGCTGTCGAAGAAATGAACCGCGTCGGCATCATCATCGATATGTCTCACAGTGGTGAACGCAGCACACTTCAAG
>JANQSK010000534.1 GCA_028284105.1 Anaerolineae bacterium | reverse complement strand
CCCACATTCTCGTCGTCACTGATATTGAAAAATCAAAACAGTTTTATCTTGATGTATTAGGTGCATCACTCTACGGCGAATATGGTGGCACATCAGTAGTGCTCAACTTTAATGGGGCGTGGCTGCTGATTGTAACAGGAGGAGAGCCAGCCAAAGACAAGCCAAACGTGACCTTTGCTCCCCCAGAGAGCCAGACTCAGGTTAGCCACTCTTTTACAATTCGAGTCAAAGATTGTCAAAAATCTTATGAACTATTGAAAGCCCGCGGTGCAGAATTCCTCACGCCGCCCGTTAATTGGGGGTATGAAATTCGTGCCTTTTTCAGGGACCCTGATGGGCATCTTTTCGAAATTAGCCAAGTGGAAGGCATCAATCAGGCATAGCAGGAACTTATCTTAAGAACCTAAAACCAACACATTTGTTGATAAGGAGACAAACAATGGAAATGATATTTGTAGATGACGCCCCAAAAGCGATTGGCCCTTACTGCCACGCCATGAAAGTCGGCAACTTGCTGTTTTGTTCTGGCCAAACACCGCTCGATCCAGACACGATGGAAATTGTGGGCACGACCATTGAGGAACAAACCAAGCGGGCTCTCCAAAATTTGGCGATTGTTTTAACTGGCGAAGGATTGACCTTAAAACAAATTGCCAAGACAACTGTCTATCTATCTGACATGGCCAACTTCCAAGGCATGAATGGTGTGTATGAAGCGATGTTTGAGGGTCATAAACCAAGCCGCACAACGATAGCCGTTCGGCAAAACCCGCTTGATGCGTTAGTAGAGATTGAATGTATTGCGGTGATTGGGGAGAGTTGATTGAAGTTTGACCAATGGGTTGAAAATACGGCCGTTTTTGCAAAATTCCTTAAAAACGACACAAAATCCGTCGTTTAGTTTAGTATTTACTAAATCAGTTTGCCATCTAGCAAATTAGTGCATCGACTCGCTCACATTATGACAACTTAGCGACGCGTGATTTTTCCTAGCATCTTCGCAAATAAAAAGCCTCTGAAAGATTTTCAGAGGCTAAAATATCAAAGCTATTTGGTTTTAATAACCTTTTCACTCAACAGAACTATTTTGTTTATTGAATTCAATCGCTGCGTACGTAATATTTGAAACAACGGGATCTTTTAAAGCCAATAGCTTACGAATCAATGACGGGCGAGCCGTTAATTCCTCAGCCATCAATTTCACGTATTTAGGTTTATAAAAAGATTTCCAATTCCCATCCGCATGATGTCGAAAGACATGACAGAATTCGTTAATCAAGTCAGACATCCTTTGATTTAAAAGTTCGTTATCCCCAAATGTGTATGACAAATTATGAAAACCATCATTTTTCATCATATTCTTTGAAAGCCTATTATTTATTCAGCTGAACAATCCAATCGCGGAAGGTTTCGAGCCATTGTGAAACAAACTTGGCGGTTGCTTCATCAGTAATGGTGTTATCTTCTAGTTTGTCATTCATTTTAGGAATCGCTAAAGACGGCCGTGCAAGAACGTACATCCCTAAATGATTGAGGCAGGCACGTAGGCTTTCTTGACCTTTGGTTGCACCGAGAGAACCAGGAGAACCCGAAATAGCCGTAACTGGACGTTTACCTAACAACCCTTGGCGTGAGGCCCAATCGATACCGTTCTTTATAACACCGCTCATTGAGCCATTAAATTCTGGTGTGGCAAAGATCAACCCATCTGACGCTTCAATGGCATCACGTAAAGCCTGTACGGCTGGAGGGAACCCTTCAGCTTCAATATCTTGGTTGTAAACAGGAACGTCATGGAGCTCGAAAATCGTGATTTCCATATTCTCTGGAGCCAAATCAGACAAGGCGCGCACTAATTGACGATGTAATGATTTTTCTCTTAAGCTACCGGGGATAGCGAGGACTTTAATTTTTTCCACTTTCTCTTTTCCTTATGTGATTGACAGAAAGTTTTCTAAAAAAGATGACCTACAGAAGCTGTCAATCACCGAGTAAATCACAACCATTGAAGCTGATCTAATTTTTAAAACTTTTTGTGATTTACAAAGACTGTATGAAGTTTCCTAATAAAACGTAGAGGGACAAACGTAAAGATGTTTATTTATTGCCTCAACGTTGAAATTTAGACGATTATCTCATTCTACTCTTTTTAGACGAAGTGACCTTTAATTTTTATACATCAACTCATCAAATGGGGTGAATACAGTATAATAAGAAGCATGATTGAGTTTCCTTTAATGTCAACGGCCGTTGCAACCCCCAAAGTTGATAAAAAACAGCAGGTGGATCAAGATGAAGAGCTTGAAAAGCGCTTTAAAGTGATCGCGCATGATGATGATGTGACAACGATGGAGTTTGTCGTACGCATTATGGTGCAGGTCTTCAAGAAGCCGGTCATCTTTGCAGAAGCCATTATGTGGCAGGTGCACAACGAAGGGAGATCAGTCGTTGATGTATTGCCAAAAGCCACGGCCGAACGCCGGGTTCGTCGCGCCACAGCCCAGGCCCGACTTGAGGGGTTCCCCTTTCGCTTTACGCTTGAGCCAGCAGAGTAAGTAATACAACCGATCACCAAACCCCTACGCTTCCCTTTTATCTATTTAATTGAAAAAACGGCCGTTTTTAGAGGGCAGACGCTTTATTTCTTCAACCTAATAGGTTGTTGGTCTTCAAAATCCTGATTGATTATCGTAAATAGTCAAACAGCACGATTGTAGAAACCAATAAACCAAACATGGCACAAAAAGCGATAACTGAAACCACTATCTTCTTGATTAAAGACCAATTGGTATGATTCCGCATATAGTCAATAACGAGGGCAACCAAACTAGGAAAAACTACAAAAGCGCCAAAAACAAACAAACTCTCTATATTCCGCGAAAATATTGCGATCAGAAATTGCATTGTAAATAATGAAAAACCAAAGATGAATTTACCCTTGAGGCTAGGTGGCGTTAATGAAATTTCAAGGGGCTGAGATGGCATGGT
>JANQSK010000532.1 GCA_028284105.1 Anaerolineae bacterium | reverse complement strand
TAAAGCAGTTTCACGTCGACTGCGATATCCTTCAACATCAATGGAGAAGTTGGCCCGCTGGCGCAAACGATGTCCCACCATCAAACGTGAAACGTATTGGAGTGAGCTCGAAGTATCGCCGCGAGGCCCAATCAACACACCCAGATCGTCGCCATTGATATTGATCACATTCATGCGCTTCCCAGTCAGATCATCTGGTTCTGAAACTGCAGCGCTGATCTTTGCTTCAACCTGCATTTGCTCTAACAGACCAGTCACAACCTCAATGGCAAGTGCTTTTTCTTTTTCAAGAATTTCAGGATCTTCTTCTTGCGCTTCTGGAGCTGGTTTTGCGATAGAAACGGCCGTTTTTTCTGGTGCTTTTGATTTTGGTGCCTCAGCTTTAGGCTTTGGCTGTGAAGCTGCTTTTTGAGGCTTCGCCTTCGGTTTAGGCTGTTGCTTTTTCGGTGCAGCTTGGACTGGTTGCTTTGGCTTTGGAGACTCTACAACCTTTGGCTCAGGAACTGGTTCAGGTTCTGGCTCACCAGTTGGGGTAATTTCTTTAACAATGACAATGGCATCGCGACTTCCAAGCCCTAAGAGCCCACGACTTCCCTCGTCAACCACCTCAACGATCACTTCCGACCGTTGTAAACCTAATTTTGAAAGCCCTTCACTAACTGCACGATCAATATCAGCTCCCCGAACCTCTACTTCCCGTCTAATTTTATCCATTATTAATCCCTACGATATGGAGAACAACCTGTTTTTAGTAGCAGATAATTATTGAGCAAGCGATTTGTTCTCCTGTTAATCAATCGCTTGCTTCATGTCAGACAACAAATGATTGGTGATGCATTTAACGTTTAGCAGAGCGCTTCTTACGTTTTGATGTTTGTTGCGCCCCTTTATTTGTTTTCTTCCGACCAGATTGACGTGCCTCAATCGTGTCAGGTGTTTGCTCTTCATATTCCAGTTCGTCTGAAACCTTAAATTGTTCTGCGTTGCTTTTGTTCGGCTTATTCTTTTTAGCATTTGCACGCTCTTCGCGCTCACGATCCATCACTTGTTTCGTGTAATATCCTTGGACAATCCCAATGATATTCGAGAGAACGAAATAAACTGACAACCCCGCTTGGAACTGGAGCGAAAAGAAGCCAAACATAATTGGCATCGTATATTGCATCGATTGCGTCATTGCAGCCGTTGGATCATCAGCTTGCTGCTGTTGTTTGCCTTTGCGACCCTTCGCATTTTTCTCTTCTTCTTTCTTTTTGTTGTTAGTGGTAGGCGACAAATAGCGTTGTTGAACAAACATCGTTGCAAATACCAAAATGGGCAAAATGAAAGTGGGGTCTGGTTGTCCTAAGTTTAGGCCAAAGAATGTGTTTTCAATCGGTAACAACGTTGTCAAATCAATGGGTAACCACGTGTAAACACGTTGGCTTAATTCAAATAACGTTTGAGGCGTTGTACCTAATACGGTCCGTAGCACGGCAAATAGACCAAACAACACGGGCATTTGAATGAGTAGCGGCAAACAGCCCGTCAAAGTTTCAACAGGATTGTAACCAATCTTGGCGAACTCTTCCTGCATTTTTTGAGGATTATCACGATATTTTTGTTGAATAGCGCGCACCTGCGGCTGAACTTCCTGCATACGTAAACTGCTTTTCTGCTGGCGAATGTTCAGCGGCAAAGTGACAAGCCGAATAATGATGGTGAAAACAGCAATAGCCAATACAAAGTTCTGATTCAAGTATTGGTATAGCAGTAGTAGAATGTTCGTCATTGGGTCGACGATAAAAAAGTCCCACATAAAAATTTATCCTATAGATAGATCAATTATTGATTTTTTCCGCCTAAGTGTTCCGAAGTTTCTAAGTTGAAAAACATGTAAGCAAAAGCTTTGGAACCTCAAGGAAACGAAGTTTATAGCCGTCGTTTTATTCAAAGCAGGAACTTCGTTTCATTTAAGTGGAGAACAAAAAGTATCTTGAAAAAATCACTCATTTGAGCTTTTGTTCTCCTGAAAGTAATTTTCATTTCCTATGTTTATATTCAAGATATTTGTTGAAAATTACTTACGACTCTGGCAAGAATGACCATTGACGTGTTCCTCTTTCAAGATCATATCCCACGAGCAGTTCACTTTGGCTATTCACTGCAACAACCAAAATATCATTCACAATGACAGGTGTGGTGAATACAGGTGCAGTGGTCGTTTCATCCCAAACGGCCGTTCCATCTTCAACTGATAAGGCTTGAACAATACCCGTCTCAGACTCTTCTGGTCCTGCTGAGGCGATATAGACGAGTCCATTTGCAACAACAGGGCTTGTTTGAACTGCACCAGGTGCTTGTTGCTGCCAGATTTGTTCACCCGTTTCCAAAGAAACAGCGAAAATAGCGCCCGATGAATCACCGAAGTAAACAGTGCCATCAGCTACCGTTGGCGCAGACCAAACCCATTCATTCGATTCAGCAACCCAAACAGAGTCACCAGTTTCAGCATCCAAGGCGTGAAGTTTTGTGTCAAAGTTAGAAAGAATCACAAGGCCATTTTCTACGATAGGCTTGCCTGACAAAGCGCCTGTCAGCAATTCAGTCCACTTTTGCTCACCTGTTGCCGCATCAAGCGCATAAATATGTCGATCCAAAGATGAAACGTAAAGGGTGTCATCAACCAGTGTCGGTTGGGCCCAAACGCTGTGCTCTGTTTCAAATCGCCAAAGCTCTTCTCCGCTGTTCAAATCCAAAGCGAGGAGCAAGTTATCTGAGGTGCCAACATAAACCACATCACCCGCAATCAATGGCTGGGCTGCAATGCGATCATTTGCCAAACCCTCGACAGGAGGCCAAATTTCAGAAACGGATGATCCGTTATCTTCTAAACCATAAATTGAAATCGTTGGACTGGGATTGAAGAACCCACCAATAGCGCCATAGTCACCAAAGACTAAACGGCCGTTATCAACGTCCGGGGCTGCGAAAAATTGGAGCGTGGCATTACTTTCTAGTGGATAAACCCACTGTTGCGTTTGCGAGTCCGTATCAAATGCTAAGACGCCAGGGCCATAAGCAATGTATACTGTATTTTCTTCTGCAGTTAAACCGGGCCAACTCGTGCTTTGTCCAGCACCCGCACAAGCTCCTAACAACAAAGGAACCAAAATGAGGAAATAAATGATGTAAGACCGTCGAAACGGCCGTTTTTGTTTAACCAATTGATTGCTCTCCATCAATGTCGTCATTCACATAACTTCTATGAACGACCTCAAGGGAATGCTTACGAGAGCGATGCCTGAGCAAGATCAAGGAACGGGATCAAAACCGCCGGGTGTAAATGGATGACAGCGACAAACGCGTTTTGTTGTCATCCACCCCCCTTTCAAAAGGCCGTACTTCTCAATGGCTTCATAGCCATAATGTGAACAAGTGGGATAAAAACGACAGCTAGGTGGCGTCAGAGGAGATATTGCGGTTTGATAAAATCGAATTATCCAAAGAAAAATCTTCTTCATCTTTCACCTCCAAATAGTTCCGCTTGTTCTAATAATTGATGAACGGCCGTTTGTATATCTATGAAACGTGCCTTGGATATTGCCGGTCTGGCAATCAATAAGCAATCCCAACCAGGTTGTATCAAATTCAAATCAGTACGAATAGATTCTCTGAGGAATCGTTTAGACCGATTTCGCGTCACCGCATTACCTACACGGCGACTTGCAATAAAAGCGAATCGGCTACCCTCTAATCTATTTTTTCTGGCTAACAAAATAACTAAAGGATGTCGCCAACTCTTACCAGATGTACGTACAAACGCAATATCGGTCGCACGGTTAAGGCGCATCCTCTTCGGAAGCATCGTTGCAAATAACCAAAAAGGTGGCTATCAAACTCTTGCCACCCTTTCATCATCTTTACAAAATGTGATTAGTTCTTTTTACCACCACCAAAACGCTGCACAGAGCGATAAGCGGTTGCAGAACTCCCATTCCAGTTAATTCGTTTCACATGCTCATTCATTTTTACTGCTAAACGAGCACGTCCTTTAGCGCGACGACGTTTTAATACGTTACGTCCGCCATGTGTTTTCATTCTTTGACGAAATCCGTGAACACGCATACGGCGACGGATTTTCGGTTGATATGTACGCTTTGGCATTTGAATCTCCTACAAAACAAGGGCCTAAAAAGCCCTTCGAAATAAGCAGTTAAAACTATTTGAAGAGATGAAGTGCACTCTTCAAATAAGGTGAGGTTAGACAACAAACATCCAACATTGCAGAAGATAGCGTGTCAACCTCGAAAATTATAACAATTTCACAGTCGAAGGGAATCGTTACAATAAAATACTCAACAAACTTTAAAGAACACCACCCAGCTTGGGCGACAGAAAATTATACTAATGTCACCCTCTTTGGTCAAGTGTTTTAATCTTCTACACGCTCAATTTGAGCCCCTAATTTTTGCAATTTATGCTCAATATTTTCATAACCGCGATCGATCTGTTGAATATTGTGAATCGTGCTTGTGCCTTCAGCACAAAGGGCAGCCAATAACATCGCCATCCCTGCACGAATATCAGGGCTAGGCACCCCATGTGGACTAGCATACAGTTGGCTTTTGCCCTGAATAATGACGCGATGCGGATCACAGAGCACAATGCTCGCCCCCATGAATGAAAGATTATCTACAAAAAAGAAGCGACTTTCGTACATCCAATCATGAAGGAGGACAGAGCCTTGGGATTGGGTCGCAATAACGACCGCAATGCTCATCAAGTCAGGCGGAAAGCCAGGCCATGGCATCGGTTTAACCTGTGGAATTCGGCCCCCTAAGGCTTGTTCAATACACATCTTTTGATTTGCCTCGACGACGATATCATTTCCATCAACTGTCCAATCTACACCTAGCTTATTAAACACCAATCGAACCATACCTAGATTGTGTGGATCAGCTTCTTTGATGCGCAACTGCCCACCCGTTACAGCAGCTGCCCCAATAAAGCTGCCGACCTCCATAAAATCAGAACCAATCTTAAATTCAGTGCCTGAAAGCTTCTCAACACCATTGATCTTGAGTCGATTAGAGCCAATACCATCAATCTGAGCACCCATTTGAACGAGCATATTGCACAAATCTTGGACATGCGGTTCGCTCGCAGCGTTGTCAATGATGGTCTTTCCATCAGCCAAAACGGCCGCCATGATTGTATTTTCAGTGGCTGTCACGCTGGCTTCTGCAAGCAAAATATAGCCACCTGCTTGAACAGGGTCCGCATTCATGGTGAATAGCCCTTTTTGATGCAATGACACATTGACACCCAATGCCTCAAGAGCCCGCACGTGTGTATCTAAAGGTCGTCCTCCAATCACATCACCACCGGGCATGGGCAAGGTTACTTCACCAAAACGAGCTAGCATTGGCCCAGAAAACACAATGGAGCCTCGGGTTTTACTTGCGATTTCGCGGTCTAATGTGGTTTTTGTGATGTCTTTGGCTTCAATGCGCCAGCTACCATCTCCAATTTTGGATACTTCTACGCCCAGATCGATTAATATATTCAAGGTTTCTTGAACGTCTTTAATATCTGGAATATTGTGCAATATGATCGGTTGATCGGTGAGGATACAGGCGGGGAGTAATTTCAGAGCCGCATTTTTGTTACCGCTGGGTGTCACCGTTCCATGCAACGGCCGTCCACCTTTGATGATAAATTTATTCATTTCTCTTCCCTATTTCTACTGTGAGATTGTCGTGTTCATGAGCGCCTAACACAATTTTTAGTGTAACGGCCGTTACGCCATTATGTGAATTTCCCAAAGCGAATTCCTGTTAATCATACTTTTCGGTTTTCACACAACCAGTACGCTTCCCCTACGCAGAGCTTAGTAGCACATAAGAAAATCTTACCGGCTAATTTTGAAAACACTCTACGAATTTCCGAGAAACTAGCTCAAAATCTCTCGCATTTTGGGGACTAATTGTTGAAGGGCGCGTCCTCGATGACTAATTTGATGCTTTGTTTCTGAAGGCACTTGGGCCATCGTTTTTTCATATTCAGGCAGGAAGAATACAGGATCATACCCAAATCCACCATCACCAGCAGGGGCTGCGGCAATTTTCCCTTCACACACCCCGTCTGATTCTGCCAAAAGTTCACCGTTTGGATCAACCAAAACGATGACACATCGGAATCGGGCTGTTCGGTCAGCCTCTTCAACCATCTCCATATTGGTCAGGAGATATTCATAGCGCTGAACGGCCGTTAATCCAGGCCCACCATATCGCGCAGTGTACACGCCAGGCTTCCCATCAAGGGCATCAACAACAAGACCTGAATCATCTGCAATTGTCAGCATGCCAGCCGCTTTGGCATACGCTTCAGCTTTAAGTAATGCATTGCCACGGAAGGTTGTTTCTGTTTCTTCAACATCAAATTCAATAGCCACATCATCCAAGCTGAGCCATTCCACATTTAAATCAGACAGCATTTCGGCAAATTCTTTGATTTTGCCCTTATTCTTTGTTGCAACAAGCAGTTTTTTCAAAATATCCCTCTTGTTTGGAGAACAAAAATCATCTTGATTTAAAAAGCTTTTGTTCTCCTTAAAAAAATTTCACATTTCTGAACTGTATAATTTCCAGATATTTCATGAAATTTACAAAACTCTTTTTTCTCTTCTCTCCTCGAGCCGCTTTCCGCTTACAAAACCCTCATTTTATCCCAAATTGGCTATATGCTATACTCCTACATTATGAGTGGCAAACATTCAAAACTACGATTTAATTTTGGTTTTCTCATTGAAGCTGATTTAGGAACCAGTCGAAAGGTTGAATTATCCTACCCGACCATCAAGGTTTCTGAAGATTTAACATTAACTCCGCTAGAAGGCTCTTTCACAGTGACTCGCACAGGTGAAGGCATCTATATCGGCGGGAAGTTAAATAGCCTATTGGAATTGCAGTGCATGCGCTGTTTAATTGATATGCAACAGCAAATCAGCTTCCAATTAGATGACCTTTTTTACTATCCACCAGAATCAGCCCCCATTGGGGAGCAGGTCCTTGGTGAAGATGGCTTTATCGATTTAGCACCCCTAATTCGTGAATTAGGGTTACTTGAAGTCCCCATGCAACCCATTTGTAAGGAAGATTGCCAAGGGCTCTGCATTGAATGTGGACAAAATCTAAATGAAGTCAATTGTGACTGTGAGGTCGACGATATCGATCCGCGTATGGCGGCATTGAAACAACTACTTGATTAGGGATCGGGGCTAGGGATCGGTCATTTATACATGGTAAATATTAGAGCACATTCGTTAATCGCTCATTTCCTATAACTGATCCCCGATCACCAATCCTCAGATAATTATGTTTTACGATAGAGCTAAAATTTACGTCGCTAGTGGGAACGGCGGCGATGGTATGATTGGTTTTCGCCGAGAGAAGTTTGTTCCCCTCGGCGGACCCAGTGGTGGTGATGGGGGCAAGGGTGGTGACATAGTATTCACTGTCAACAGGCATATGAACAGCCTTGTACGCTTTCATAAACAAGTTCACTATCGCGCCGACCATGGCAAACATGGAAACACCAAACGACGTACTGGCGCGCAAGGAAAGCCCCTCGTTGTCAAAGTCCCGCCAGGCACAATTATTCGCGACGCAGAAACGGATGACCTATTAGCCGACCTGACCGAAGAAGGGCAAGAAGTTGTAGTCGCACGCGGGGGTCGAGGGGGTCGAGGCAACATTCATTTTGCCAATAGCCGCAATCAAGCGCCTCGTATCGCAGAACGGGGTGAACCTGGCGTTGAAATGTGGATCACGCTCGAATTAAAGCTGATTGCTGATGTCGGTGTTGTTGGTGTCCCCAATGCAGGCAAGTCCACCTTGCTTTCAGTTGTCAGTCACGCTAAGCCCAAAATTGCCAATTATCCATTTACAACACTACAACCCAATTTAGGCGTTGTTGAATTTGAAGATTACGACACGATGGTAATGGCTGATATTCCTGGATTAATTGAAGGGGCAGCAAGCGGCATTGGATTGGGTCATGACTTTTTGCGCCACGTGGAGAGAACACGCGTCTTAGTCCATTTGCTTGATGGCATGGCAAAAGAACCGCTTCAGGATTGGGCCATGATCAACCAAGAGCTAGCCTTGTATGACATCGAGCTAGAAAAACGCCCCCAGCTGGTTGTGCTCAATAAGATGGACACACCAGATGGCATTGCATGGGAGCCACTCATCGAAGAAGAGGTCCGAGCCAAGGGATTTGACTTTTGCTCTGTTTCAGCCGTGACTCGACAAGGTGTGCGAGAAATGCTTTATAAAGTGAAGCAAATGCTCGAAAATGCGCCTGAACCAGTTACCAAGCACGATCTTGAAGATGTTGTGATTCGTGTGGAAGAAGAGGAAGAACCATTCTCAATTGACCGCGATGATGCCGGTGCATGGATCATTACAGGCGAGCGCATTGAACGGATTGCCTCGATGACTTACTTTGAATTTGACGCGACATTGATGCGATTCCAAAATATATTGGAAAAAATGGGTATTACGGCCGCTTTGGAAGAAGCGGGCATCGAAACGGGAGACACCGTTGTTATTGGCGACCAATCGCTCGAATGGGGTGACTAGTGGTGCACCAACCAAAGCTTGCCAGGTGCGTTCGGTGCGCTTTCAAGTAGTCTTAACCATCTTCCCACCTTCCCAAAGCTCTTTGGCGGACGACTAGGCCATGCAACGAATAGGTCTGTTAGGGGGAACCTTCGACCCACCTCATATTGGGCACCTTTGGCTCGGTGAAACGGCACATGATCAGCTTAATCTAGATGAAGTCTGGTTTTTACCCGTTGGGGATCCGCCTCATAAAGCAGGACGAAAGATAACGGCCGTTTCTCACCGCCTTCAAATGACCCAACTGGCCATACAAAACCGACCCCATTTTGTTATAAAAGAGATTGATGCCAAACGAGAGCCTCCCCACTCAACCATTTCATTACTCAAATTGCTAACGGAACAACATCCTAATACCGAATTTTGGCTCCTCATCGGAGGCGACTCACTCAGGGATTTTCACAAATGGATTGAACCTGATGGCATATTGGACTATTGTCGAATTGGGGCACTTCCCCGCCCCGGCAGTGATATTGATTGGGAAATTTTGGATACGGCCGTTCCCCAGCTCAAATCCAAGGTAGACTGGCTTGCAGGCCCCACCGTTGACATCTCCAGCACCGAAATACGAACTTGGGCTGAAAGTAAAGGCTCCCTCTTCTACTTGCTCCCCCCCAGTGTCATTGACTACATCGAAACAAACACCCTCTATTCCATCCACTAAACCGATCAGGTCAACCAACACCACTCTCCTCTCTTTTCTCTCTACTCTCTTCTCCATCCTTAAATCACCCCAATCAACCGCCCTCCCTCAACAATCGTATCTACACAATACTGAATATCCTCCGCTTTATGCACGGCCGAAATACAGCAACGTAATCGCGCCTGCCCCTCAGGCACCACAGGGGAAATAACAGCTTGCACATAGATACCACGATCTTGGCAGAAACGAGCAAGCTTACCAGCACGTTCGGTGGAGCCACAGATGATAGGAATAACGGCCGTTTCCGACGCCATCAAATCAAACCCAGCTTCTCGGAGCGGATTTGCAAAGAGATTGATATTTTGCTGAAGCTGCGCAATGCGCCAAGGTTCTTCTTCAATCACGTGTAATGCTGCTAGTGCTGCAGCAGCAGAGGCTGGAGGGAGTGCCGCTGAAAAGATAAATGCACGCCCTTCATGCTTAAGATATTGGATCAACTCAGATGACCCAGCCACATAGCCACCAGCACTTGGAATCGCCTTACTTAAAGTGCCCATTTTGATATCGACTGTGTCCGATGGTAGCCCAAAATGGTCTTCAATCCCGTGGCCCGTTTCACCAAGCACGCCAATCGAAT
>JANQSK010000524.1 GCA_028284105.1 Anaerolineae bacterium | reverse complement strand
CGGTAGATCATCTTCGATTTGATTTATTGCAAAAAATGATGGATGTATTGGGGAGTTTTCTTGAATGGAGAGGACATTTTCAAACGGGTGTTAAGCTTTGCCAGCATTTGACAGCTAAAGGGTTGAATAAGGACACTCCATTCAAATCGATGCCCTTATTCGAGGTCACAAATTGGCCACTATTCTGCAAAATATTGACCTGGGAAGGCGTTTTTAATCTTTACCTTGTAAATAATGAATTAGCCGAAAATCAAATTGAATATAGCATAAAAGTTCTGACCAACCCCCAATTAGAGTTGATTGATACTCATTATGAGCAAGCTTTTGTTCTTTTCTGTTATGGGCGTCACTTGGTTGAAATGAAAGATGAATATACGAATGGAAAGTCGATGCTTGAACAAAGTTTGGCACTTTCTCAAGCATTAGATGATGAAATTGGTATGGCACGCACCCTGATTGTATTGTCTGGTACTTATTATCAAAATGGAGATTACAAGAAGGGACAGGACCTTATCAATGAAGCCCTGTCTATTCAGCAGATGCTGGGTCATAAACGAGGTATTGCTCATTCAATTGTCATGCAGGGGGTTTTCTCAATTTTTGAAGGGGATTTAGAAACGGCGGAGACTTCTTTAAAAGAAGGCTTAGCCATGATGCGCCAATTTAATGACCAATACGATATGGCGATAATTCTCAACAATTTGGGTGTTTGTCAAATGTTTAACGGCAAATTCGAAGAGGCTATTGAACGCTGGGAAGAGGCAAAAACGATTTCTGTCAGGATTGGCTCACAAGATGAAACAATCCATTATGAAACGAATATCGGGCTGTCAAATATGTTTAACGGTCGATATGGTGTTGCCAATTCTCATGCTGAAAAATTACTCAACAGTGCAGAGAAAATTGGCTATGATCGCGTATTGGGAACGGGACGAATTTTGCTAGGGGGGATTAAATTAGCGGAGAAAAACTATCTGGGCGCTTATGCCGAATTGACCGAGGCAGAAGCCGTTTATCGTCGGATAGTCCAACAAGATGAACTGGCGATGGTCTTAGGCATGAACGCTCTCGTAACGCGTGATCTTGAGCGTCAAACAGAATCTATCAAGTTATGTTCAGAAGCGATTGATATTCTTTTGATAACAGGCCCATTTGGTCCTCAAATTACTGCTGTTTTAGCTTGGGCTCTTCTCTTAAATGATATTGGCAAGCCGGATGAAGCAATGGTGCTATTTGAGTTGGTGGGGAAACGGCCGTTTGTTTCTAAATCTAAGTGGTTTGCCGATATCGCTACTGATGAACTAGCCAGCATCCAATCTAAACCGTCATCTTCATCTTCTCTCTCGATAACCCAACATTCAGATTCTCACACGCTCTTGCAACACATTGCCAACGAGTGGCAATCCTTCATAACACCCAAATAAGTCCTAAATTAACAGATATCATCTGCCTCTTCCACACAAACGTGAGCTCACTATTGTAAAATAGCAATTTCAAAATCAATGTAATTTCCTTTGCCAATTGCAATTCACAATACCCCTACGACACCTTGTCAGCCATTGGACGATAGTTATTGAAATTCGACTGGAACTTGTGGCCTAATTACTTTTGCAGGTCACGAAATCGTTAGGGTCAGCCCTTGACGGTATTTGGCGATTGAATTGTTATGAGAATTGGTTGTTTAGAGGGAATTTTATTAATCGTCTAGCAGAGTTGCCCCAATTTCTAAGGCAATCTCTTCAGATGGAGCACGCACAACGGCCGTTTCTATTCCGCTCTGAAAAAGACAAATCACATCGTCACCAGACCAGCATTCACCTAAATCATTCAATGTGCCAGCTGCTGTTAAGAGACGCGTCGGGTAGTTAGGATAAAGTGCCGAAAACTCATTACTATCTTCAACACTATCCCACACAATTTTTAGCACCAAAACAGACTCATCAGTCTCTTCATTTTGATAAATTTCAAATCGGTCACCACCCCACCCCGATACGGCCGTATCGACTTGGGCCTCATTGAGATAACGGCTCAAATAGACACGCAGCAAGCCTTCACCCGCTGTTTCGCTAACCAATAGATTCCAACCTTCACCGAGCGTACTTGATACATCTTCGAGCGTTACAGCAACGGCCGTTTCTTGGGCTAGATATTTTTCGGGATGAAAAATCTGCTCAGTCGTTGTTGGCAGCGATTGCCACGCCTCATTTAGCGCCTCAAGTCGATCTTCAGCAGCAAAAAATGAGGCAAACTGTAGACCCCCTTGCTGTAATGTTAGTTCAAAGATAGGAAGCTGTCGCGCTTCAAGGTTTGCGTTTAACGATGTGAGGTCATCTTGTGAGAAAAGATTGGAGGCAAGCAAGTTCGCTTGACTATTGGCAACATCCCCCGCTATAAGCGACTGCTGCACCATTTGGGCATCAAGGGGTAAAAAGCGACTGTCAACGGCCGTATAGTTT
Organism: Anaerolineae bacterium; assembly: GCA_028284105.1. GTDB lineage: Bacteria > Chloroflexota > Anaerolineae > Promineifilales > Promineifilaceae > QQUD01. The sequence goes on along the minus strand of JANQSK010000524.1, from coordinate 1,592 downwards.
TGATCTAACAAGAGTGCCGAATAGGCACCCGCATAATCATATGCATCAATAGGGTCAAAGGATGCCCCTAGCCCACTGATGTTAAGCGTGTCTTGTTGGGAATTGTAACGAAAGGAAACGGCCGTTTCTGCCAAAAAAAAATCATCAATGGTCAAATCAAACAGAGACCAGGCTGATAAACTTTCTGTTACGGTTAGAGAGGCTAAGAGGGGTACATTATCTTGGCGCTGCTCTTGGTTATTTTGAAAATTAACGGAAATATCAACTGAATCATCTAATTGAAGTTGACGCGCATCTTGAACGGCCGTTTCAACAGCCAGTCGTTCTGTTCGGAAAGGGGCTTCACCAAGCGGCACGAGTTGACCTAACGGCACATCAATCGAAAGCGTCCGCGTTACCAAAATGCTGGTGCGTGAATTACTAGCCTGCACGCCCAAAATCACATCTCCAACTTCCGTTGGGGTCCATTCTCCCAGAATACGCTCTGTAGGATTCCCCGGCAATGAATAGGCGTGTATCTGTTCACCATCAATGGAGACCAAAACGGCCGTGACGCCCACGCCATCAGCGACCACAATATCATATTCAACGGGTTCTCCAAGCAACAACGACGCCTCAACAGAAGGGGCAATAATCTCAATAGAGGGAGGACGACTCAAAATCTGATCCCGTTCACTGCTCACCACGGCTATCTCGCTTTCACGTGTGGCAATGGTTGATGAGGCCGCATCGAGCTCTTGTTGGCTCTCTACTAGCTGTCCTTCTAATATGAGGTTCGTTGCTTCGGCTGTTGCTAGGGCACGCCCGGACGTGTCTAAGGTGTCGTAGGTGATGTCGAGCTCTTGTTGTGTTTGTGACAGCGAGGACTCTGCCGATTCACGGTCAGCAATGAGCTGTTGACGCCCTTGAAACACAAAGATAAATGCTGAGCTCAGAACGAGTAACAACATCAATAATGTTAATGAAATACCAATTAGGGCAGTTCTTCTCATTGTTTTATACGCCTGTCGGCACCCAAATGTTTTTTACCTGCATGGATTGTTGTAAAAATTCTGCACCTTCGCCTTGCGTTTCATCTAGCCAGTCACGCGATTGACCATAGTCCACCCAAGTGCGCTTCATGTTCGATGTTGATAAATACTCAACGGCCGTTGCGCCTTGCGAATCACCAAAATACCACATCGCGTCAACATCCTCATGAGCAACCAGAGTTTTTGTCATGTGATCCCGATTACCGGTCACAATGTTCACAACGCCACCGGGCACATCAGATGTATCTAACACCTGATAAAAATCAGTCGCGCTCAAGGGATTCTTTTGACTTGGAATCATAATCGTGGTGTTCCCCCGAGAAATCGCTGGTGCCATCAAAGAAACAAAGCTTAAAAGCGGGAATTCATCAGGGCAAGCAATACCGATGACCCCAATTGGCTCGTTGACAGCCACCGTAATCCCAGCTAGCGTCGTTTCTTGCACAGTGCCACCTAATTTATCAGCCCACGCAGCATAAGTAAATAAACGTTTTACCGACGCTTCAACCTCAGCCTGCGCTGATTTAACCGTTTGGCCACTAACGCGGGCTAGTCGCTTAC
>JANQSK010000510.1 GCA_028284105.1 Anaerolineae bacterium | reverse complement strand
CAATTTGGCAAAACATAACAATTTAGGTGGTCGAATTGCCTTTGTGGAAGATTATGACATGCATACGTCCCGCTACTTAAAGCAGGGTGTTGATATTTGGCTGAACACGCCACGCCGTCCTAGAGAAGCTAGTGGAACTAGTGGTATGAAAACATCCCTCAATGGGATTCCAAATTTCAGCGTACTCGATGGCTGGTGGGTTGAAGGGTACAACGGGGCAAATGGCTGGCGAATTGGTGATGAAACTGAGCTCGACAATGAAAATGCCCAAGATGACTTTGATGCCAATGCTCTGTACCAAACATTGGAAGATGAAATTGTTCCGCTCTATTACAATCGTGACCGTGATAATGTCCCTCGCGGTTGGGTAAGTATTATGCGAGAAACAATCATGTATAACTCCCCTGCTTTTAGCATGCATCGAATGGTTAAAGATTACACCAACAATATGTATGTTAATTCTTTAAGAGAATCATAAAAAGAATAGCAGGAAAACCATGATTGTGGTTTCCTTGAATAACAAATTTAGAGGAGATTTATAAAGAAGGGAGCTCACTCCCTTCTTTTTTTACACTTTTACACAATTATGAAAATATGGTTACGGCGCATCGGTTACCTTCTTGTTATTTTGGTTTGGCTAGTCATTATGGCTTTTCCCATCACGGCATTTGTCCTTTCGACAAGGGGAGAGATCAATTTAGGCAGTAATCCTCGGCAACATGTTCGCTTATTTATGGTTCAAGAAGAGGATACAAATGGTGTCGGTATGGAATGGGCGCGGCCATCAGGAAGAAATCGGGAGTGCACCTTAACGTCGATTAACTACTTTTTGTGGGATGGGCAAGGTGAGCCTACATCTTTTTGCCAATGCTACGATCCAGCTACTGGCGACCCATCTTCGGCAACCATAGGTAGATGCTCTAGGTAAGATTAACGGCCGTTAAATACTCTGGTCAACAACACAAAATTACATTTCATCTAATCAAGGAGATTTCAAAATGGGAGATATTGCAGTTAAATGGGCTGGTGAAGGAAGTCAAATGTTTATTGGGCGTGATAGCTTTGGGCACGTAGTGCTTTCAGGCTCATGGCCAGATGACAATCCAGATTGGCAAGAATGGAAAGGTTTAAAACCTTCAGATTTGCTTTTGATTAGCTTAGCCTCATGCTCAGCCTACGATGTCGTCATGATTTTAGGACGCCAACGACAAACACTACACAATTTATACGTACACGTTAATGGAGACCAAGCTCCCGAACCACCGTATCAATTTACTGACATTCATATGACCTATACCTTGAAAGGTGACGATCTTGATCCAAAGAAAGTCGAAAGAGCAATTGAGCTTTCAGAAGAGAAGTATTGTTCAGTTGCAGCCACAATTAGAGGTGTAGCAACGATCACGCACAGCTTTACAATAGAAGAGTAAAATTGAATCATTCGATGTGACTGCCAAAAATTTTATCATGATGTTATTAAGATTTAGGCAGTCACATCCCCATTGTTTGTGTTAGAATCTATGTCACTATTGGTCAATTTTTATGAGTGAATATTCGTCTAATCAATCACCTACATTTGAACCCACTTCCATCCAGCTTGATCGGGAAAAAGCATTAAAGCGATTTAATATGCTATATGTTTATTTACCTATCGCCCTTGGAACGCTCATTGTTTTGGGTGTTATGGGATTTCTAGTCTGGATCACTTTTGGTGAACGAGCAGAATCGACGTTAACGGCCGTTTCAGGGCTTGCAGACCTCATACTCATACTCATATTGTTGCCCATCGTGCTCATCGGTTTATTAGGGCCTATTGCATTAGGTGGACTCATCTATTGGCTTTATCAACAGCGCAAAAAGAAAGCCGAACACCCCCAAGATGAGCACGGCATTTTGATACAAAAATATACATGGCAAATCGAACAAAGAAGTGATACTCTTTTAGCCAAGTTACAGGACATTCTTTCTAAGATTGCACCACCCATCATTCAGATCAATGCTCGGCTAGAATCGATTGAACGTGCAATACAAAAGCTATGGAACAAGTCAATTGAGGAGTGACGAAATGTCGCAAATTGAACAAGATCCAAATTGGAAAAACAAGTTTTTAGTTATGGGAACGGCCGTTGGTGCAGTTGTTGGCCTCGGGGCTGCCTATCTTTTAGCAAAAAATGCGGAAGAAACTGAAGGTGGCCCACCACAAATTTCAACAAATGACCTCATCAAAGCAGGTGTCAGTGTTATTGGCGTTGTCCGTGGAATCGCTTCATTAGGACGAGGCTCTTAGAAAACACCCAGTCCCAACAAGGTATGTATGAGTAGTGTAATTGTAGTTGACGACGATCCAACCAACGCTGGTTTATTAAAAATGCTTCTCGAACTAGATGGTTTTACCGTTCACAGCTGTGCGGATATCCCCCAAGCCCTTGAAGCCACATCTGAAGATATAAGTGCCTATGTGGTTGACATCAATCTTGCCCGTGGTGCAAATGGACTTGATTTACTCACAAAGATCAGAAAATCAGAAACAGAAGCAAAATCAGATTGCGTTGTCATCATGACTTCGGGTGATTATCGACGAGAAGATGAGTCAATTGAGCGTGGCGCTTCTACATTTTTATTAAAACCTTACTCACCAGATGTACTTTCTACAACATTAAATGAACTTTTATCATAGCCTATGAATGTCGGAATCCTAATAATCAGTGACCGAGGATCTCGCGGAGAGTACGAAGATAAAAGTGCCCCCCTTATTAAAGAAAAACTAAATAGTGAAACAAATTGGGCAATTACACATACCCAAATTGTGCCAGACGAACTGGATATCATTGTAGAAACTTTGATACGTTGGTGCGATGAAGGCGTCAATTTGCTTTTGACCTCAGGAGGAACAGGATTTTCTCCACGTGATATTACGCCAGAAGCAACGAAGAAAGTGATTGAACGTGAAGCACCTGGATTAGCTGAAGCTGTTCGGATGGACAGCTTAAAAATCACCAAACACGCGATGTTATCAAGGGCCGTGGCGGGAATTCGACAACAAACCCTCATTATCAATATGCCAGGAAATCCAAAAGCGGTACGAGAAAATTTAGAATTTTTGTTACCCGTTTTACCTCATGCATTAGATTTGTTAGTTGATGCCCAAGACAGTGAGCAACAACATCGATCAGTTTAGGAATTAAAATGAGTTCAGGAAGAACAACGACCGCATTAAATCTACGTTCCGCAGCAAATACCAATAGCAGTGTTGTATTGGTGCTGCCAGCATTTGCTACATTAGAAATTAAAGCCAAAGAAGGTAACTGGTACAACGTTTCCTATAATGGCCAAACAGGTTTCGTTCATGAAGATTACGTCACTCTAGATGAATCCAGCTCGATTATGATTCCTGCAGCCCCTCCAGGAACAAAAGGAAAAACGACGGCATCGATTAACTTACGGATGGGTCCTGGACAACAATATGCCATTCGACGCCTCCTGCGAAAAGGAACGGCCGTAAATCTGTTAGAGCAGTGGGGCTCATGGTACAAGGTCGATGTTAGTGGACAACAGGGCTTTGTCTCTGCTGATTTTGTTGATGTTGAAAATGCACCTCAACAAATGCCTGACAAAACAATTCAACCCATTCCTATCACAACTAAATCAGGCCGAACAATTGATATTCTCAACTTACGTGCGGGTCCATCGACAAGTGACCGTATATTGCTTGAATTGCCTTTAAACACAAAGGTAGCCATTCTTCAAACTGAAGGGGTTTGGTTCAAAGTCAATGCGCTACGGCAAGATGGGTATGTGCATAGTGGATTTATCAAGCTTGACGATGAATCAAGTGGAGATGGATTTATCGATCGAGGTGATGATGGTGAGCTCCCTGGATTAGAAGATACCCCCCATTCCCCTGCCGATGATGAAAAAATTGCAATTTCATCCTCTATGACCAACTCTGAGAAATTGATTGCAAACACGTGGAATCGTTATGGCGGGTTATTTTCTGCATTAGCGAGTCGTTTAGGCATTGACCCCGGTGTGGCTGTCGCTGTCTTTGTAGCAGAATCAGGGGGCGACGCTTTCAGAAACGGCCGTATGGTTATCCGCTTCGAAAACCACATCTTTTGGAACAAATGGGGTAAATTTAATCCCGATACGTTTAATCAACATTTTCAATATAGCAGCCGAATGATATGGCAAGGGCACAAATGGCGGCCCAACACCTCTGTGGAATTTAAATCTTTTCATGGAAATCAGGACACTGAATGGGAAGCTTTTACGTTTGCGACCATGCTAGATGAAGTCGCTGCCAAACTGTCTATCAGCATGGGTGCTCCACAAATTATGGGCTTTAATCATCACACGGTAGGGTTTGAATCCGTTCTCGACATGTTTAATTCATTTAGTGAGAGTGAATCAAATCAAATTATCGGCTTTTTTGACTTCGTGAAGGGTCCAGGCTCAGAAAGCAGAAAGATGACGGCTTTAAAGCGGCAGGACTTTGAAACATTTGCTTCTCTCTACAATGGCCCAAGCAACGCTTCTCGATATGGCTCAATCATTCAAGCCTTGTACGATGGGTTTGTGCGGCTAAGAATGAAATAACGAAATTAGGCACACATCAATTAATTTATGAATAACACCCCAATAATCACTATTACGTTAAAAAAAGGGCGGGAGAAGCCAGTAAAAAACAAACACCCTTGGATATTTTCTGGAGCTATACATAAAAGAGACGGTGACCCAGAACAAGGTGGACTGGTCCGCATTGTTGATTTCAAACAAAACTTTTTAGCAACTGCCTATTACAACCGAATTTCTCAAATCCGCTGTCGTATTCTGTCATGGGACAATCATGAAATTATAGACGAGGTATTTTGGAAAAGTAGAATTCAATCTGCCATCGAACATCGCCAACAGTTACACTTTAGTAGCCAAACAAACGCCTATCGACTAATCAACGGAGAATCTGATTTTCTACCCGGACTGATTGTTGATCAATATGGTGACTATCTTGTGATGCAATGCCTCACAACAGGCATTGACGTGCGAAAAGAGCAAATTTCAAAAATCCTGGCAGAGCTCTGTCATCCTAATGGCATTATTGAGCGGTCAGATGCTTATGCTCGTAAACGAGAGGGATTGCCCAAAACAACAGGTATTCTATACGGGAAAGCCCCTCCTGATTCATTTACAATTATTGAAAATGGGGTCAAATTTGGTGTTGACTTGCTCAATGGTCAAAAAACTGGCTTTTATTTAGACCAGCGAGAAAACAGAACGGCCGTTTCACAACCACATCTCGTTGAGGGCAAAAACATCCTCAATGTATTTTCATATACTGGTGGCTTTGGGCTCTTTGCTATCAAGAATGGTGCCAAGAAAATCACAAATATCGACAGCTCAATTGAGGCATTAGAACAAGCAGAAACAAATGTTGCTTTAAATGGTTGGGAAAGATCAGAAGACGAATATTTAGCCGGGGATGCATTCGAAATATTACGATATTTCCGAGATCAAAATGAACAATTTGATATGATCATTTTAGATCCTCCCAAATTTGCCAAAAGTCAAAAAGATATTGACGGTGCCTGCAGAGGATACAAAGATTTAAATTGGTTAGCGTTTCGACTTTTAGAACCAGGAGGACTGCTGGCAACATTCTCTTGTTCAGGCCTTATCAGTCAGGACCTCTTTCAAAAGGTGCTTTTTGGGGCGGCAGTTGATGCGCAACGTCAGGTACAAATTGTTCAACAATTCAACCATGCCCCTGACCATCCTACAGCGATCACAGTGCCTGAATCTGCCTATTTGAAAGGCTTTTTACTCAGAGTGATTTAACAGGAGGAATGAATGACGATTATTAAAATTGAAGCGGGACCTTATATTTTCAAAGGCAAACTTGAAGAAGAAAATGCACCGGAAACATGTGAAAAATTTCTTGGATTGCTACCCTATCAACAAAAAGTGATTCATTCTCGCTGGAGTGGTGAAGCCGTTTGGATTCCTTTAGGTGATTTTGATTTGGGCGTAGGGTTTGAAAACCACACGAGCCACGGGTCGAGAGGTGATTTTTTGTTTTATCCCGGTGGGTTTAGCGAAACAGAGTTTTTGTTTGTGTATGGAAGCTCCCTTTTCGCAAGTAAAATGGGCATTTTAGCAGGAAATCATTTCATGTCTCTAGTAGAGGGACACGAACATTTAATGGATTTTGGTAAGCTTGTATTATGGGAAGGTGCTCAAAATATCACGTTCTCCCTAGATAATTAAAATGGCAACCCAATCTCACTTCATAACCATAAACGATTTATCAATTCACTATTTAGAGGAAGGTGATGGCCCTCCAATTTTGTTGCTTCACGGTTGGCCCACTTCATCTTATCTTTGGCGCAATATCATTCCCCATCTCTCCAAAACACATCGGGTTATTGCAATGGACTTACCTGGTTTTGGGAAGTCGGATAAGCCAATTGATGCATCATACAGTTTCCGGTTTTTTAATGACATTGTCTCTCAATTTTTAACAGCAATAGGAATTGAGAACGTGAGCCTTGGATTACATGACTTTGGCGGGCCTGTTGGCCTTTATTGGAGTTGCCAAAATCAAGAACGTGTC
>JANQSK010000495.1 GCA_028284105.1 Anaerolineae bacterium | reverse complement strand
ATTATGGCGGCAGCTGACAATCATTTTGCCCAAGCGATTTATATTGCCGATGTGCCGACGTATTATAACGGCCGTGTTTGTCTTATCGGTGATGCGGGTGCTGTCGCACCTCCATATACAGCCAGCGGTGTTTTCAAAGGGATGAATAATGCAATTGATTTGACCGAAGCGTTAAACAGCGACAGTTGTGATGAAGCTCTGGCCGCATGGAGCAAGACTCAAACCGCTTTAGGACAGCGTATGAGCGCATTGGGCCGGCAGCTAGAGCAAGCGTTGATTTGGAATGTGCCCAATTTTGGGGAATTGAGTGAAGCCGAGATGCAGGCGTGGTGGCAAAACGCGGCCAAAATGCCTGAAGATATTTTTACAAGTGAAGCATAGGGCATACCCAATTGCACAACACGTAGATAATCATGAAGCGAATCGTCACAGGGCATAATTCAGAAGGGAAATCCATTGTCTTCATTGAAGACGAAGCTGTTCGAAAAACCGTTGTCCCTAACTTGCCAGATATTGCAGCAACCTTAGAGCCTGATTTTATGCACACAACGGAAACAATTGATTACAATATCGTGTTGAGCGGTGAACGATGGTGTGAGCTGGATGATGGGGGCGAAGTTCATCTCAAAGCTGGTGATTGTTTGGTGCAATGTGGTACGCGCCACGCATGGCGCAATAAAGGATCAGAAATGTGTGTAAAAGCGGCAATTATGGTGGGGGCAGTTTGCTCATGATTTGAAGTTAAGTCAATAATTGATTGACTGCTGATAATGTTGAAAACGAAGCCCGTAGTTCCCCTTCTGGAATATCTTTAATGATGATTCCAAGGGTAGTGCGGGCTTCGTTTTTTATTTTGTTAACGGCCGTTTATCCCAAATATCCCCAATCCTTTACAAATTGTTTCCCCCAACTAAATGATTCCTCGGTTCGGCCACTTCAGAATGGTCAGAGAGCAGGGTTTTCCCTTCAACAGGATGATAAAAAATGCGCTGTGTGTTGTAGGCAAAGTCAAGATCATTTTGCTCAGCAAATAACCGAAGCACCTCTTCCCAGATGGCTTGTTCACTGTTGCGGCGACTTCTAGGTTTACATAAATAACGAAGCGTGAGAACGACCCCCGACCCCGAAACCTTCGTGTAGACAACAGGTGTTAATTTAGGATAGCGCACATTGCTTCGCTTAGCGGCCTTTTTGATTTCAATCTTTTCTTCCATGGATGGCTGAAGTGAATATTTTTCAATAATGCCGTGGAGCAAGTTCTTTGCTTTTTCCCAATCGCTTTCAAACGTGAGCAAAATGGGTATCTCATTCCAGATATAGGGAATTCCGGCCGTGTAGTTGGCCACATGCTGATTAAACACCATGCGGTTGGGCACATGAATAACGCGACCGGTCGATTGTTCAGCATCAACCCAATTCCCAATCTCTAAAAGGGTAAATCGCAATATTTCAATATCAATAATATCGCCTGCCACATCTCCAATCTCAACCCGATCACCCACTTCAAACGGATGACGTGCCAAAATGTAAATCCAACCCACTATGTTGATAAGCGGGTCTTGGAGCGCAATAGCAATCCCTGCTGAAAGCAAACCAAGATAAGTCGTCGCGTTGTCGAATCCATCAAACCAAAGCGCTGAAATCGTTACAAGTGCAATAAACAGCACAACATATTGGCTGCCTTTGCGCCACGCATAAATTTTGCCAGGGTCTTCGAGCGTTCGGTTGACGCGAATAAGGAGCAGGCGACGAATGAGGCCTAAGAGGAGGAGAATGGCAACCGTTTCGATAAAACGAGTGAGAATAGTGGGTTCTTCAAATAGCGTTTTAAATAATTGATCAAAGCTCATAATGGTCCTCCTGAGAACATAGCTGTTCAGCTCGTCAGCCAGTCAGCGAACAGCTTGAGGCGTTGGCAAATGCCTCTCTCTCGCTTTAGCTATTTTCATTCATCTGTTGATGCCGCCTTGCGACATGTAGTCTCCTAAGCTGTTCCGCTCAAAAAGATCAAAAAAACATCGTTAATCTTTAATTGCGCACTTTTACAGAACGGTATTAAAGACTTACGATGTTTTAAATGGATGACAATTATCGACTAAGTGAATTACATGTCCATAGCCCAAGGCAAGCCACGTTCTGCGGCACGGTTAGCATATTCCTCAATGTGTTTTTTGCAAACAGGGTACATCTCTTGGTCTGCGTCATACGCTTTAAACCAATCAACGATTTCAACTAAGGCTTCTTCCCAAGTGTATACGGGCTGCCAATTGAGAAAAACGGCCGCTTTTTCACGACTCAACCGTAAATAGCCCGTTTCCACTTTGGCAAACCCTGGATCGGTATGAATCCATTCGCCATCTCCCCAAAGCTCAATCAGCTTTTCGGCGATGGCTTGGGTGGAGATGCCGTTCGTTTCCATTGGGCCGTAGTTCCACGCTTCGGCGTAGTTAGCCCCATCGGTAAGCAGCTTAACGGCTAGCCAGAGATAGCCTGAAAGTGGTTCGAGCACCAGTTGCCACGGACGTACACTGACCGGGTTGCGAACCCCAATGTGTCGTCCAGCCATCAACGCCTTCATGCAATCAGGCACAAGCCGGAAGTCCGCAAAATCGCCACCGCCAATGACGTTGCCTGCCCGTACAGAGGCGATTGCTACACCGTGCTCTTCGTATTTTTCAGGAGGGAAGTAGGTGTCACGGTATGAAGAGATGGCGAGTTCTGCCATCGCTTTACTGGCGCTATATGGGTCGTGACCCGCTAAACGGTCCGTTTCCCGATAGCCCCAAATCCATTCTTCGTTGTAGTACACCTTGTCGGTGGTGATGCTGACAAGCGCTTTGACGCAGTCTGTGTTGCGAATGGCTTCAAGCACATTGACGGTTCCCATGGCGTTGGTTTCTAATGTCAGTTGAGGCTCACTGACTGAGCGAAGCACAATTGGTTGGGCGGCAAGGTGGAAAATGAGAGTCGGTTGGTGTTCTTCGATGAGGGCCAGCAAACGGCCGTAATCCCGAATATCCCCACGATTGTCATTGATCATCTCACTCACATTGGAGACAACAAAGTTGCTTGTGTCAGTAGGAGGCTCTTCAAGTGCATAGCCAATGACATTGGCCCCCATCTCTTTGAGCCAAATAGAAAGCCATGAGCCTTTGAACCCAGTATGTCCAGTGACAAGAATGGTCATGCCCTCAAACGTATGATTGAATAGATGTTTCATCTGCTAATTCCACCTAAAAAGTGATAAGCAATTCGCCAAAAATTATTTAACCAAGCACTTATCACTTTTATGAAAATTTTTTAAATGAGGAGGTTTACAAAACCTCAAGTTCCATCTCCTAATTCTATTAGGCAATATTTGTAGGATGGAACATTACGCCAATAAAATCTCGGCATCAACCCCTAACTCTTTGAGCGTGTTGCCGATCTCCTCTTCGTAATTGGCGTTCATAATGATAACGACATCTGGCTGATAGTCACGCAATTTGTCAGGTGAAACGATCTCTTGTCCCGAGCCACCTACAAATTTCCCTTGTTTACGTGGATTGATATCAACGGCATAGGTGATTAAACGATCGGGATCAAGCACGTTGAGGAAAGTGACCCCTTTTGACCCAGTGCCCCAAATAACGGCCTTTTGGTTATTGGCCTTGATGCGGTTCATGACCTCAGCCCAATGGTCCACTTTTTGTTGATAGTTGGCAGAAAAGGCGCGGGCATCTTCGGTGAGCTGTGCTAATTCGGCCGTTTCATCCACTTGTTCAGCCTCACCTGAGGCTAGCTTGGCCTCAATGGTGACAAACTGTCCGCCAAAGACTTCATCTACTTTTAGCACGTCAAACTCTTGCTTGCGGAAAAGGTAAGCCAATGAGTAGGGGGTAAAGTAGGAACAATGTTCATAAATAATGTCCCAGATACCAAGCTGACGAATGGTGAAGAGCGCATTAGGCATTTCAAAAAAGACGACGGTGTCCATACGGCCGTTCACCGCTTTCTTCACATTTTGAATAAACAGGTCAGGGTCTTCAATATGTTCAAGCACGTGGCGACAGGTGATCATGTCAGCTGAATAGCTGGTGTATTTTTCAGAGTAAAAATCCTGAACAAACGTCACGTTTTCAGCCGAATATTCTTCATCAGGCACATAGCTTGGATCAAATCCCCAGCCACGATTTTGCCCCATTTCAGCCATCATCAGCAGAAAATCCCCTTTACCAGCGCCGATTTCCACAATGTCTTTGTTATATAAATTGTGACGTTCAATTAATCCCTTGGCTAACCCAGTAGCGAACTCTTGGAACTTGGCTGAAAAGTGGAGCGAGTTTTCATACTCTTGGGTATATTCCATCAATGATGGGTCAAAATCCATATTAAAAATATGACCACAATCTGGCGCATACACCAGACGAATATCGCCACGTGGTGCATTTAAAGCCTCTTCTTGACTGTTCCACAGTACATTACAGTGCGCAGGCACCTGTTTCATTTCAATTAATGGGATCAATTCTGCATCAGGACAGATTGGGAAGTTCATGCTGGACTCCTGTTGGATGGTAATTGGTAATTGGGTAATTTAATGCCCAGGAAATTTGGAGACTCCGTAATTAAGTAATTAAGTAATTGAATATTGTTTAATAATCACTCCATGACTTAATTACAAATGTCCTCTCCTTTTCTCTCTACTCTTATCTAAACCGTCAAAATCTCAGGCGAAAGCCCCATCTTATTCAGGTCGGCGGCAATTTCTTCGGTGTAAATGGGATTCATGATAATGACAACGTCAGGTTGATACGTTTTCAAAAATTCTGGCCCCACAATTTCTTGCCCTGTGGCTGCCATAAATGTGCCGCTTTTGATGGGATTGATATCCACAACATATTGAATATCTTCTAACGTCAGGCCAAGTGTGGTTAAGAAGGCAACACCCTTGCTGCCGCCGCCCCAGAGCACAAATTTCTGACCTTTTTCACGAAAGGCGTCGATGCGTTTGGCCCACTCTTGGCGCAGGTTGTGAACGGCCGTTTCAAAGTGTGCTGCTTTTTGGAGCGTGATTTCAACATCGGCTGCGGGCAAAATAATATCATTTTGCGTGTGGTTTGGCACCGCTTCAATCATCAAATATTGATCATCATAATCGGTCCATGTGCCTTGCGCTGTAAATCCAGAGCGTTCAAAAAGATAAGCGAGCGATCCAGCTGTAAAGTAGGAGCAATGCTCATAATAAACATCCCAAAACGCTAAATCATCGAGCACATAGTTGGCATTAGGAATTTGGAAAAAGATAATGGAATTATTGGGGCCGACTGAGTTGCGAACCGTTTGCACAAATTGACCCGTATCAGGAATGTGCTCAAGTGTCATTTTGCAGCAAATAAAATCGGCCGTGTGGTCAGCATATTTCTCGCCGTAAAAGTCAGCCACAAACGTGAGTTGATCTTCAATATCAGATGGGTGTCTACCGGGTACATAAGCGGGATCAAACCCTGTTCCTTTATTATTGCCCATCTCGCAGAGCATTGTAATAAAGTCTCCTTTATCACACCCGATTTCAATAATCTCTTTTTGGTGAAGATCAAACTTATCAATTAAATCTTGGGCAAGCTTCTTATGAAACTTGTTGAAGGTGGGAGAGTAGCCTTGCGTGGCTTCATACTTCGCTGAATATTCGGTAAGCGATAGGTCAAAATCGATATTGTAAATAAAGCCACAGTGGTGACAGACACCTAAGCGAATGCTACCCGTTGGAAAGTTAAGCGCTTCTTCTTGTGTTGACAAGAGAAGGACGCTGTTTGTCGGTACCTTTTGCACCTCATAAAAAACAGAAACTTGTGATTGCCCACAATTTGGACACTCTTCTGCGACAGAAATCATCTTGTTATTTACTCCACGTGTGTAGTTTTGTGTGATTGACAGAAAGATATCTAAAAAAAGAGTCACTTTTGTTTTATTTCAAAGAACTTCTTGTTCCCCCAAACGATTGACTTGAACTTTTTGGTCTGTAATATGACGCACTCGCCCCATTTTAGCACAGCTCAAAGTCTTGCATGTTTGTGATTCAATCATTGCCTCACAGTCTATACAGCGCTGACCTTGCATCAGGTATTACAGCGTGAAAATTGCGTGAAGAAATTGATATAAATGCCTCAAAATGAGCTTAAAAGCCCTTTTGAACGCACTTGAGTGCTTGAGAGAGGCCTGCTGAACCCATAAAGTGTGATTATTGGAGATAAATTTTCACCAACTTGCGTGAGGAATCTTGTAAATAAAAGAAATTAGTGATAGACTTTTTAAACCCAATAACCCCAATTTCACTATTATCTTTCGATTAAAATTACAATTCACGCAAATCGTCAAAATGGTCAGATCCTAGTAGTACTGCCCAAGAAGTACTAAAGACGTTGAGGTTCTTATGTTTTATGATTTGCTCACAAGTTCACTACCGTATTATTATCTAGGGAGCCAAGCCATGATCATTTTAATCGGATTTTTCACTATATCTTTTATTGCGTCTGCATTTGTTGTTGCAGCTTGTGCATTATCTTCTCGCATTAGCTCAAACGAGGTTTGGGAAGAAGTGTATGAATACGTTCCCGAAGTATCGTTCGAACCTGCTTCACAAGCATAATTGATTAAATCTTTTTAAACTGATTCATTAAAAATTGAGATATGTTGATCGGCATAATTTACGGCCGTTTTCTCAATTTGCTTACAACATAAACCTAAAAATATATGCTAAATAAAAAGCTGCCCAAATGAGGGTGGCTTTTTTTATTTTCCGGTTTATTTACGCGCTTCTGTCTCATCATGACTAAAATGAAAAGAAACAAATCAATTCAGCCAATTTTGTCATTCCCTTGTAAAATAAGGGAAAAATAGATGGAACAGAATTTTTATGCGTAAGACGTTAACTAAAACCCGATGGATGATTGGCCTATTAACGGCCGTGTTTGTTTTAATAATTTCAACCGTGAGCTTGGCTCATGCCCATACTCGGGTGGAATTAGGCCCCTATGTCGTTATTGTAGGATGGCTTGAAGAACCCGTTATTGTGGGTGAACGAAACGCCCTCATCGTTGATATTTCTGAGAATGACCTACCCGTTGAAGGGGTAGAAGCGACGTTAGATCTTGAATTGGTCTATGCAGGTTCCTCATTCCGTTCGAATATCAATCCAACAGAGATTCCTGGCTTTTATACGGCAGAGGTCTTCCCAACAATAAGAGGGCAATATAATGTGCGCTTGTTTGGAAACATCAATGGGTTTGAAATTGATGAAATCATCGCTCCTGAAGAGGTGTTTCCTGCCTCACGAATCCAATTCCCCGAACCCATTCCTGACGCATTTGAGCTAGAAGCAAGAATTGACCTTTTAGAAGGTGAGCTTCGCACAGCTCGATTTTTCTCCTATTTTGGGATTGCCATTGGTTTAATTGGGACTGTGCTAGGTGCATTAGGAATCAGAAAGAAATAAAACGATGTCATCATTCCGTAAATTGATGCGCCCTGCCAGCTTGGGTTTGGTGCTTTTCCTACTCGTTTTGACGGTTCAATCTACGGCTGCTCACGCAGTCCCTGTTGAATCTGAACCTAGACCCAATCAAATATTAGAAACATCTCCAACGGAAGTGCTCATCGAATTTAATGAGCCCGTTGTGCCAACCCTTAGTCAAATTCGCCTTCTCTCACAAGCGGGATCGCGCGTCGAAACCTCCCTTGTGATTCCCGTTGATGCGGAAAACACAACCCTTAAAATTGATATCCCTGAACCACTCAGAGATGGCGCTTATCTGGTAAGCTGGCAAGTGCTATCGAGCGTGGATGGGCATACTACGTCTGGTACCTTTTCGTTTGGCGTCGGAGATACGGAATTAACGGCCGTTTCTGATGATGTTACCGTCTCTGCCCAACTTTCCGTTGTCAGTGCAACCGCTAGATGGATCTTTTTGTTGGGTATTTCACTCATCATGGGGCTTTTTGCATTTCGTTTATTTGTCTGGAATCCAATCCTCGAAGATGTGGAGCTAGAGCCTGAAGAAGAAGCGCTTGACATGAGTACGGCAAAAACGGCCGTACGTATTGCGAATGTTGGTATCTTCCTGCTTTTCCTCGCATTGACCCTTATCTTCATTGACCAAAATAGTTCTTATTCGTTAATTGAAGTCAATAATTTAAGCATATGGCTTGGCACACAATTTGGCCGTGTCTGGCTTATCCGCTTTTTCTTAGTAGCGTTAACCCACTTCAATTTATCTACCTTTATTAACCTAACCAACGATCGATACGAATTGCGAGGCTGGGAATGGTGGGCTGGCTTGATTTTGGCCGTGGGTTTGACATTAACCAACGCTTTAGTTAGTCATAGTGCAGCAACCACAGAGATGACGCTTCAAGCAATCTTGATCGACTGGGCACATGTGCTGGCAGCCACAATTTGGATTGGGGGGCTTTT
>JANQSK010000491.1 GCA_028284105.1 Anaerolineae bacterium | reverse complement strand
GCCATGCGTCGCGCCATTGACTCGGACGCCCCCCTTGAAATTGAATTGCCTCAGGTGGAAATTGTGGAACACGAAGCGGTCCAAACGGCCGTTATTGATCCGCCAACCCAACTGGCAAACTATCTTGATAGTGAGACATTTGTTGTGACTGTCGAGATGAGTCCGCCAAAAGGGATTGCGCCACAGCGCCTGCTTGAGGGAGCCAAAATGCTCAAAAATGCAGGGGCCAATATTCTAAATATTGCTGATGCACCATTGGCTCGCATGCGCATGAGCGCTTGGGCGGCTTCCCATCTTGTACAGCAAGAAGTGGGCTTGGAAACCATTCTTCATTTTCCAACCCGTGGGCGAAACTTATTGCGTATTCAAGGCGATCTATTGGCTGCCTACGCAATGGGCATCCGTAATCTGTTTGTGACGATGGGGGATCCCACTAAGATTGGTGATTACCCTGAGGCGATGGATAGTTATGATATCGTCCCAACGGGGTTGATAGATTTGATTAAACATCAATTTAATGAAGGTCGAGACAAATCTGGCCAGTCAATTGATCAAGCGACTCACTTTATGGTGGGGTGCGCTCTGAGCTTGACGCCTAAAGACCCTGAGCGAGAAATGAAGCTGTTGCGAAAGAAAATACGAAACGGTGCTGACTTTGCTTTGACCCAGCCTATCTTTGATCCCGAGGCGGCGTTGTCGTTTATCAAGCAGTATGAAGCTGAATTTGAAGAACCGATGCTGCCGATCTTGGCAGGTATTAAGCCGCTCTATAACAGCCGCAATGCAGAATTCCTACATAATGAGGTGCCAGGAATCTACATCCCTGAACCACAGCGAACGCGAATGGCAACGGCCGTTAATCCGCAGCAAGAAGGGGTTCTTATTTCACAGGAGATCCTGTCGGAAATACGGCCGTATGTGCAAGGCGTTTATCTCATGCCCGCCTTTGGTCGGTATGATCTTGTCGCCGATGTTATTGACGCGATTCGAGAAGAAACAGTTTAGCCACGCGCCATTACGAGAGCGATAGATACCCCCAGACAGAGTACGTTAAACGAAAAAAGAACTGACTTCGTGCCTCACTTGGAATTCAATCCAATTGGACACAGAGCCAGTTCTTTTCCCTCTTCTACTGATGACAAATCAAATCATGAAAGTGGTCATCAAGCCCAAACTATGGGGCAAAATTGAGCCTTTCAAAGCTTGAAAAAGCTCAACCTTTTCTACACGATATTTAAGCAACCATGCCAAAATAGACATAGGTGATAGAACCAATCACGAGCATCACAATTGAAAACAATGCAAATGATGCGCGTGAGGTTTTGGTTTCGTCAATAAGCGAAGCCCAACCAGCAAATGCTAATCCTAAGGCGAAGAACATCATGACAAGTTGAAGGTTATCGGCTTTGTCGCCAGATTCTTCAGCTTCGAAGAAGCCTTCCCATGCGAGATCGTAAAGTTCGTTAGAATCAGCAAAAAGCACTTCAAAATATTGATCATCAAAGCCATCACTGCGCTCGATGCTATCTTGTAGTTCAATGGTGAATGAATTGAAGTAATAATCGCTTCGTTCTAAATCCTCTTCAAAAATCCATTGGTCAAAAAGTTGATAATCGTAAATAAGATCAGCATTGGATTCTAGATAAAGCGTATTTGATTCAATAAGGTTTTGCATGGCTAATAGCTCTGCATCTCCAGATTGCGCATCAAGTGTGGATGCGTGGAAGGCCACAACGGCCGTTAAAATACTGAGTAAAGCGACTAAGGCGCTCAACAAGTTTTCACTTCTTAGACGGCTGGTTTTAGGTTGTTCTTGAACTTCTTGTTGTTCTGCAAGGATTGAACTCATTTTTCCTCCAATTCGATGGGTTCGGTCATGTTTCCCATTAATGATGACGCAATGAAGTGTAGTTTAGGAGGCAACCGTATCACAAACGTGACACAAGTGACAAAAATGAAAATTGAAACAAATGTTCTGCGAGGGTATAATTTAACCCCATGGAGTTTGTATGAATACCCTAACGATTCAAGACGCAAGACGATTAGCTATTTCAAAGCAACATCTCGACGGCCGTTTACGCCCATCGATGATT
>JANQSK010000480.1 GCA_028284105.1 Anaerolineae bacterium | reverse complement strand
ATTCAAGCGATCGGCAATCTGCAACTCATACAGCTCACCGGCTGCCAGTTCTCCCATCTCACGCAGCGTTTTTGTGATTTCATCATGATACGCTTCAGGGAGATGCCGTTTCAAATAAGACCGTAGCACACGGTCATCATCAAATTGGTTTTCTAGTCGGGGTGGGGGCTGGTTAAAGGGGGTTATTTGCATATTTATCTTTTACTCGAACGGCGATTAATCGCCGTTCTATAAAATCGCTAGATAAATCTAGCTTTAGGATTGTACATTTTCCATTAAGCAGAACCATTGATTGTAATCTGCGAGAAAGAACTGATTTTGTTCTCCAAGCAAATGCGTGGAGGAATCATCTTCTGTTCTTTCTAGAATAGGAATCAGGTTTCTTTCTTGATGATGGACTTTTTGATTTTCGACATATCGTACTATGTAAGGCAATCGCTTTTTATCAAAGCTAAAGGCAGCATATTCAGATTGCCAAAAGAATGCCGGATACGATTTATGCTCTTTATTAAATCGAGTTGAACAAGAACCTTTAATCTGGCCTACAAATGTTGCCAAAGCAATTTTAGGTGGAATCGTAACTACTAAATGAACATGATCTTCAACCCCATTCATTGCATGGATTATTCCTCCTAAATTTTGGGCCTTAAATTTCAGATAATCATAAATAATAGGCTCCACTTCTGGTGTTAATAGCGGAGCACGATTCTTTGTACACCAAACTAAATGATAATAAAGTTGATAAAATGGCAATTATCCCTCCAAGCCTCATTGATGAGGCACCCCAATTTGCGCGGCGATTAATCGCCGCGCAAGATAAAAGCATTTATCCTAATTCGCCTTCGGCATACTGAGCGCGAAGCACTTTCTTATCAAATTTCCCAACGCTTGTTTTTGGAATTTCTTCAATAAAGACGACTTCATCAGGCAACCAGAATTTGGCCACTTTATCGCGTAAATATTCAATGACATCATCTTTGGTGACATCGCCACCATCTGGTGTTGGGACAACGGCAGCTAACGGCCGTTCTGACCATTTGTCGTCCGGAATTGCAATAACGGCCGCTTCCATAATCTTGGGATGCCCCATGATGTAATTTTCCATCTCCACCGTTGAAATCCATTCACCACCGCTCTTCACCAAATCTTTTGTACGGTCTGTGATGTTCATGTAACCATCAGGGCTAATGGTAGAAACATCACCGGTGCGGAACCAACCATCAGCAGTATGGCTATCGCTATCAACATCACGTTTAAAGTATTGACGAATAACCCATGGCCCACGAACCTGGAGCTCACCCATCTGTTGGCCGTCCCAAGGCAGCTCTTGGCCTTCTTCGTCGACGATGCGCATTTCAACACCGCAAATTGGGAAGCCTTGCGTCGCTTTGACATCCCATTTGGCTTCTTGATCGAGCCCTTCGTGATGGGTCATTAAATTACAGATGGTGCCCAATGGTGACATTTCAGTCATACCCCACGCATGAACGACATTCACACCGAGTTCTGCTTCATACGCTTTTGTTAATGCCCGTGGCATTGCTGAGCCACCCACAACCAAAGCCCGAATGCATGAAATATCACGAGGATTATTCTTGAGTTCGTGATAAAGGCCGTTCCAAATAGTTGGTACACCAGCCGCAACGGTCACACGGTATTTATCTATCATTTCAGCTAATGGGATAGCTTGAAGATGTGGACCAGGCATCACTAAATTCGCACCTGCCATCGCAGCCCCATAAGGTGTTCCCCATGCCATCGCGTGGAACTGTGGCACAACGGGCAACACAACATCTGATTCATTTAAACCCATTGCATTCGCTTGGCATTCACCTACGGTGTGCAAATACATTGAACGGTGACTGTAAAGCGCCCCTTTAGGATTTCCTGTTGTTCCACTCGTGTAACACATGGCCATCGCCATATTTTCATCTGTGCTACGCCATTCAAAATCGTCATCAGAACCATTGACTAGGTCTTCGTACATAATGACATTTGGTAACTTTGTTTGTGTTTCAGGTGTGGTGTTGTAAAGCACATAATGTTCAACGCATGAAATATCATCAGCCACGCGTTCATATAATGGCAACAAAGTCGCATCAATAAAAACCACTTTATCTTCAGCATGCTCAACAACATAGGTTAACTGCTCTGGGAAAAGACGGATATTCAATGTGTGGCAAACAGCCCCTGCGCCTGGAATCGCATAATACAGTTCCAAATGCTGGTAGTTATTCCAACCAAAGGTTCCCACACGATCTCCTGGATTCACACCCAGTCCAACCAATGCTTTTGATAGCTTTTTAACACGTGTGTACATGTCTGCATATGTGTATTGATGGTAAGACCCATCGGGCAGCATTGTAGTTACTGTTTTGTTTGGATAAATGCGTTTGGCATGTTCCAAAATTCGGTCAATTGTCAGTTGATAATCCATCATCAACCCATTCATAAGCAGTTCTCCTTTACTCTTTGTGTTGTTGAATTTTTTCTCTCCACAGTGAGCTTTTTACACTGCCACATCATAAAAAATCCAACAAAGTGTTCTTCTTAGCATTAAGCGTTCATGACCCCACAAACAGGTGGATCCCATGATAATTTTTTGTGTTTAGCGAGCAGGGCGTCAATTTGCTGGGCAATAGTATCAGGAAATGGTGAAGTGCGCCGAATGGTGGTGTTGACATGTGAGCCAACACCCTCAATGGTGCAAGCTAATTTTTCAGTATCTTGATTAACCATGAATTGCATAAAGTGAATTCGTTTGGCTGTTCGATTGAGTACACGTGAATGGATAGCCACTTTTTCACCCAATCGCACTTCCGCCAAATAGTTGATATGCATTTCTAACGCAAATGAACCATTTTCTGTGGTGAGGTAATAATCTCGCCCCATGCCAAATGAGCCGAAAAATTCATAGGTGGCGTCATCAAAAATAGCTAAGTAATAACGCACGTTCATATGATTGTTTTCATCAAGATAAGATTCGTCGATGACCGTTTCGTAAAAACAGGGAAGTTGGCGTACTTTTTCTAGTTCTATCATTTCACTTTATACCGAATAACTTTTCCGTCTAACTCTTCTTTTACTTTATCTTCAGCAATGAGCAAATCCAAATATCCTATCAACATCCACAGTCCTGCAGATCGCAATCCAGCTGGATATTTTGAGTACATAATGTCAAGTAGCGCAACGGCCGTATCGACTCCATCCTGCACCAGCTCAAAACATTGATCCTTCCGCATGTGGATTCGTTTGCGTTGTCTGTCTATGATCTCATTGGGGTTGTGGAAAATATCTCCATGCCCTGGATAAACGGCCTCAATGTCCATCGATTCAACCTTGGCAAGGGAGTCGATAAAAATGGGAAGGGCAGGTTGGCGCGCTACCCCTTCTTTAGGGAATTCGACAATGGGTGTTGGTGTAATGTGGAGTAACATGTCAGCGGAAATAAATTGGCGCGTTTCAGCTTGATAGAAACAGGTTTGATGACTGGCATGCCCTGGCATGTGCATCACTTCCCATGGC
>JANQSK010000457.1 GCA_028284105.1 Anaerolineae bacterium | reverse complement strand
AGTTTGCCCCTGCAGTGACCCGCCAGATGCTTTGTCCAGCTGCAACCAATCCGTATGTGCCATCTTCGCCTGTTTCAAGATTGATAACGACAGCTTCATCACTACTCACAAATTCAATGGGTACGCCGGCAACAGGAACTTCCCCTTCAACGCCTGTATTAACACAGACCCCATCCCCGTTGATATCCCGATAGACTGCACCATTTATGGCGCCTCTTTCATTGGATTGGGCAGAAGCGAGTCCGACTGCAGCAAACAAGGTTAAGCTTAAAAAGAGCACGGTATACAAAACAAAATTTTTCTTCATAAAATAATCCTCAACTTACTTCAAACTGTTCGAAATTTGAATTTGATTACACTTTTTAAGAATCTGTGTTGGTTTCGATAGGGTGGGCAACAACGATTAGGCGATGTGAGTTATCTGTGTATGGCCAACATGTGACTAAGGTTAAACGCTCATCATCAGTTTGTTCTATCCACTGTGCATTTTCGATCCGCACATCAAGTGTTTGATCTCTTTCTTCTAAAATCAAAACTTCAGAAACGACATAGTTATAGGACTCTAAAGGGTCAAACAATGTGATTTCTGCACCAACTTCAAGTTCATTTAAATCTTTAAAGACCTCACCATGAATGTTGTGATGTCCATTAAGAACGGTGTTGCCACTCTGTCCTATTCTTGCACTAGAATGGTGCCATCCTGCAATAAAGTCACTCGGAACTTGCCATTGAAATACGGTTTCCCCTTGATGTTCAATCGCCTGTAGTCCAATTGGATTGATGGGTGCATTGAGCTCAATGTCTGGAATAACTAGGCGGACGGGTTGCCCAACATTGGGTTGGGCTGCTTCGAGGGCATTGACGTAATGCTCAGGGTATGGTGTGGCCTCAAGGGGTGTTTCTGGGAGTAATGCAACCTCTTCATCACTTTCTACAACAACGGCCGTTTCTGTGGGTCGTTCAACTTCAGGTTGTGCTGTTGGTAATGGTTGTGCTGTTTGAGATGATTCCGGTTGATTGATAATGAGCCAACTAACACCCGCAGTTCCAATGGTTATCAGACCGATTACAATAAAAAAGAGACTGATCGGAACATTCCGCTCACTAGAACTGGATGACATAATGTGTAGTATAAACGAGGTTTGGGGTTATGTAAATCTTTTGCTACTTAAGCATATTGACGATTAGAGGCAGAACTTTCCCAGATGGTTGTTGAACTGTTTTCCACGCATATCGAGTTAGCGGTGTCGGATTTGGGTTAATTTCGATAACTGGCGTATGATTTTCCAAAGCGACAATGGGCAGTGATGCTGCGGGGTGAACCAAAGAAGATGTGCCAATCGATAAAAATAAGTCACATTTTTCTGAAGCGCTAAACGCTCTTTCGATTGCTGAATGGGGCAGGCTTTCTCCAAACCAAACCACATCAGGACGAAGGAATGCGTTGCAATTTGGGCAGCGTGGTGGTATTTCAGTTGAATGCCATGTTTTAATAATTGTATTTTCAACAGAGCATTTATATCGATTGATACGGCCGTGTAGCTCAATAATGTTTTGGCTACCTGCTTTCGCATGGAGACCATCCACATTTTGAGTGATTAGCGTCAGTTTGTTAACTGCCTGTTCCAGCTCCGCGAGCGCATAATGGCCTGGGTTAGGTGCGGATTCTTCAACTAAACTGTTACGCCATTGATACCATTCCCACACTAATTTGGGATTTTTTTGAAAAGCTTGAGATGTGGCTAACTCTTCTGGGTCATATTGTGCCCATAAGCCACTTTGGGCTTCTCGGAACGTTGGAATGCCACTTTCAGCAGAGATACCCGCACCTGTGAGCACTGCAATATGTTTTGCTTGTTGAATCGCTGTGATTATTTCGGAATCAATAGGGAGCATTTCATAATCCTAAAAGAGCGCGAGCCAGTAAAAAGTAGATAAGCAGAGCCGATGCATCGACTAGCGTTGTGATCATAGGACCACTAATGACTGTCGGATCAATTTTAAATTGATTGGCTAGAATTGGAACGATGGTAGCAACTGTAACTGCCCAAGTGACCACTAGTGGCAATGTAATTGAAACAACCCAGGCCACCCGAATATCCCCAGTTATCACTGCCGTTACGCCAAATCCACACACGCCCATGACGACACCAAGCGTTACGGCCGTTGCAAATTCCCTCTGCCAAGCTTTGCCTAAATTCGATAATCGAACCTCATCAAGCGTAATTGCTCGAATAATGGTTGCTACCGTTTGGGAACCTGCGTTTCCTCCGGTGCCAGTCACTAAGGGCATGAAAAAACCTAAAGCCACCACTGCTTGGAGCGTTTCTTCAAAACTTTGCACAACGCGTGCAGTAAAGATGGCAGCGACAAAGAGAAGCAAAAGCCAACCAATGCGCTTCTGGATTACGCGAAAAATTGAGGCTGCAAAATACGGTTGTTCAAGCGGCTCAGACCCACCAAGTCGCTGAATATCTTCCGTGACCTCTTCTTCAAAGACGTCTAAAACATCATCGACTGTAACGACCCCTAATAGCCGTTCTTGATCATCGACAACGGGAATTGCAAAATAATCGTAGCGAGAAACAAGTTCAGCAAGTTCTTCCTGGTCAACCGACACATTCACAGAAAAGACCTCAGGCATCATGATTTCTTCAATAGTCGAGTCGGCTTGAGATAAAATAAGCGTTCTCAATGGAACCACACCGATTAATTTTCCAAATCGATCAACAACATATAGGTAATGGAGTGTTTCTGCATCCTGAAGCTCACGTAGATGATCTAAAGTCTCGCTGACGGTCCATTGGCGACGCAATGCAGCAACATCGCGATTCATCAATCGACCGGCTGTTTCATTGTCATAGTTCAGAAGTGCCTGCACATCGGCAGCTTCTTCGGGCTCCATCAGCAAAATCAGACGGTCAGAAATGGGATCTGGCAATTCGTGAAGGAACTCCGCTGCATCATCCATGGGGAGTTCATCAAGTAAATCCGCTAATTTTTCGTCGTCGATTTTTTCAACAAGAACTGGCCGTATTTCTGAGCCAGTCTCATCTAATACTTCACTGGCTTGTTCAATGGATAAAAGCCGAAAGACAGAAACAGCCTCATCTTCCTCAAGCTCATTTAGCTGATTGGCAATATCAGCTGGGTGAACATGTGTTAATTTTTCAGTAAGAACGGCCGTTTGCTTTTCCCTAAGCAAAGTTTGAATTTCTTCAAGCGGCAGGTCGATATATCCCATTTCTTCCATGGAGGTTGTCTCCTACTCATTAAGTGTTCCGAAGTTTCTAAATTGAAAACCATGTTAGAAATAAGTTTCGGAACCTCGAGGAAACGAAATTTGAAGCTGTCATTTTATTCAAAACAGGAACTTCGTTTCACTTAACTGATTACTCTTAATTGAGGCTTTGCTGATAGTTGATCGGTCTGATTTTAATAGTCCCCGTCCCATCCTGCCAATATCCAATCATTCATGCCATCTTCTTGCCACGAGAGTGCATCAACCCAAATCGCATCAACTAATAAATCCCAATGGAGATGATTGCCCGTTGATAAACCCGTTGTGCCCACTTCCCCGATGAAGTCGCCACGCTGAACGGCCGTTCCTACCTCAACACCAATCGACGATAGATGATAATATCCTGTGTAGATACCTAGCCCATGGTCAATAATGATCGTGCCCCCTCTTACATATAAAAATTCTGAAACGATAACGGTGCCTGCTGTGGGTGCTAAAACGGCCGTTCCCCCATAAGCCGCATAATCTACACCTTCATGATAGGTCCGATACGGTCCTCCATTGTATGAGCGACGAGCACCAAACGAAGAGCTGATGGTCAAAAAGCTATCAACGGGTGTTTGCATCGGCGTATTGAGCTGAAGATTAGGTGAAGCCACTTCCCAGAGTTCAAATAGGCGCTCTCGTTCCGCTTGAATCGCTTCTTGGTCAATTTGCGCTGCGGTTCCGGTGAGTGTGATTTGTTGATAGGTCCACAAATCAGGGTCTTTAAAATGCCATGGTTGTGCCCAATAAGCGCCATCATGCCCCAAGATTTCAAGTAATGGCGCACCTGTTCCAAAGAAGGCTCCTGTACCTGTTAATCCAAGAACATTGTTGCCATTTTGAGATACTTTCATCAAACGGCCGTTTAAGTGGCTCTTAATTTGTTTGTTAGTAGATAAAACGCCACGCCATCCAATGCCAATGCCAGGCTTTGCAGGGATATGAGAAAGCTCGAGCTTATCGAATCCTTGAGGCAGCACCCGAGGAACCTCATTATCTTGAGGTATGAAGAGTGTGCCATAAAAAGGGAGATGTGATTGAGATATGTTGTTTGCCTTTATTAAGGTGTTGATTGGGACTTGCTGTTTTAGTGCTGTTAGAATGAGTGATTCCCCTTGGAGGGTAACGGCCGTTCCTGAACGTTCAAGAGCGATTGAGGGTATAGAAATTGTTGTACCAATTGCCGGACTTAAATACGGATTAACCTGAGAATTTTGATTTAGTAAAGCTTCCTTTGGTATGTTAAATCGCCATGACAAACTTTCCCAGCTGTCACCCAGAAGTACATCGATGGATTGGGGCGACTGTTGGAATGCGACAGAGGATTGAACAGTAAGTAGCGAAATGAGAAGCACAAAGCAAATTAATGTTATCGACCGACCTTTTCTCATCCTTCTATTTTGTAGAGAGTAACTAAAAATTGCCAATCAAATTTGTGAGAAAACTAGAATTTGATGAAGCTGTTCTTCATTTTAAATTGATGGTGGTAAACTTAAATTTTGGAGGCACTACAGTACTAATTATGACCTCCAAAATGAGGATGAAATGGGTAGAAAAGCAACTGTTGAAAGGGAAACCAAAGAGACGCAAATACAAATTTCGATTGATTTAGATGGTCAAGGCAACTGTCAAATTGAGACAGGGGTTGGATTTCTAAATCATATGTTAACGGCCGTTGCTGTACACGGAC
>JANQSK010000456.1 GCA_028284105.1 Anaerolineae bacterium | reverse complement strand
GCAATAGGATTTTGTAGCTTATTTTGTAAATCTTCACGAATATAGAGAAAAGCTGGGGCGCCTGGGCCGCTGTTTAAATATTTATAGGTACAGCCTATCGCCATATCCGCCCCTGAACCGTTAAGATCGATAGGAACAGAGCCGACGGAATGGCTTAAATCCCACACCACTAAAACTCCAGCTTCTTTGGCGGCTGCATTGATATCAGCCATATCATAGTTATAGGCACTTTTAAAGACGGTTCCTGACAAGGTTAATAGGGCAGTATTTTCATCTAAAAGGGCTTTAATCCCTTCAACTGGCCCAGTCATGCTATCAGGAGAGGGGACAATTTCTATCTCATATTTGTTACCGAACATGCGATTGATTTCTTGAAGAATGTAGATGTCGGTTGGGAAGTTGAGATCGTCTGTGACGATACGCGTTCGACCTTCTTGAATCTCAAGTGCAGCGAGGAACAGTTTATACATGTTGACGGATGTCGACTCTGCAATGATGACTTCATCTTTGCTGGCGCCAACCAATTCTCCAACCTTGTTCCCTAAATCACGCCCAATATTAAAATGATCTTGACTCCAAAAGCGAATGAGACGGTCACCCCACTCATCAACGAGTTGGCTCATCATCTTTTTGGTTTCTTTGGGCAAGCGTCCTAAGGAGTTGCCGTCTAGATAGATTAAATCTGGATCTGTAACCACAAATTGGTCTTTGAATCCTCTAAGCGGATCTTTGGCATCTTGTTCTTGTGCGTATTCAATATCTGGTCTCATGTTTCCTTCATCCTTATTGTTCAAATGCGGGTTTGGGTTGTGGGGCACCATTCGCCCATTGAATTACAAAAATCGATATAAAGCTTAATATTGCAAAACCACCTATCAGTGGCAAAACGGTGCCATTAAAACCTTGTCCTACCCATGCGCCTAATGGAATTGAAATAAAGCTAGCGAGCGAACTCACAACGGCCGTTCCAATGCCAGCGATATGTCCCAGCGGTTCCATCGCCATGGAGTTGAGGTTGCCAAATAATATGCCAATTGCGAAGAGATTTGCCAAAAAATAAGCAATTAAAGTCCAAAGTGGGGGGTGTCCCTGCATAAAATAGGCATAAACAAAATAAATGATCGAAATTGCGGCCAAAAACATGTTGGCCGTTGAGGTCAACTTAATCATCCCATAACGCATAACGAGATTGGCATTGAGGATAAATGCGAGGCCACTTGCAATTGCTACAACTGCAAAAATCAATGGAAAGCGGGCACCTAATTGATATTGTTCTTGAAAAACCGGCTGAGCAGAATTGAGATACCCCAAAAATGCACCTGAAATCAAACCTGAGGCTATAGTGAATCCCAAGGCGGTCCGATTGGTGAGCACCTCTCTAAATCCTGCAAATAGGAGCTTCGCAGAAAAGTCGATGCGGTTTTCAGAGGATAATGTTTCAGATTGTCTTATGCCAAACCAAATAAATGCAATGACCGCCAGCGCCAACAAGAAGCCAAATATGGCGCGCCATCCTGCAAATAACAATATCCCTTGTCCCATGACGGGTGCAATAATCGGCATCAGAATGAAGACAGACATGATAAAAGACATGACACGGGCCATCATCGGGCCAGAAAATTGGTCACGCACAATGGCAACAGCCACGCTTCGGGGGCTGGCAATGCCTAAACCTTGTAAAACGCGTGCGGTGAGCATCATGCGAAAATCTTGTGCCACGATCGAGAGGATACACCCCGCAATAAACAGGACAATTCCAAAGTAGATGGTTGGCTTGCGACCCAGGCTATCGGAAACTGGGCCATAAAATAGCTGGCCGATTGCCAAGCCTACAAAAAATGATGAGAGGATCAACTGGCTATCGTTTGCCCGAAGAACGCCAAGTTCTTCCCCGATTTGGGGTAGGGCGGGCAGCATGGCGTCGATAGAAACGGCCGTTAATGCAATCATGAGCGCCATTAAGGCGACGAATTCAGCAAAAGGGAGCTGTTTTGTTGGTGAAGAGTTTGTCATATTGTTTAGAACTCCGACAGGATCGTATCAATGACGAGCTTCCCAGCCGGGTGAGAAGCCATCACGATTTCAAAATGCCCCACATCTGGAACACCTATGAGCGTCGCGTTATCTCCTAGCTTGTGGGCGCTTTCAACAAAGTGGGTCACATATTCAATGGGCACAATGTCATCCAGTGTGCCGTTGATGGTGATATGTCGAACATTGAGCGGTAAAAGGGCACTCGGTGACCCTTGATAGTAATTTTCATAATTTTGGCGCGGATGACCCCCGACCAAGATATCTGCAGCATCAACGCAGATGTCCCAAGCCACAGCGCGTTCGAGATCGCAGACGGGGGCAAGGGCAACGACGCTTTTAAATTTGAGCGGGTTAGGTGTGTAGATGGGGCTTTTGGGAGAAATTAACGGCCGTGCAGCTGACCAAAGCGCCAAATGACCGCCTGCCGAATGACCTGATACGACAATGCGATCCAAATCAAGATGATATTCATCAGCAAGCTCCCGTAATTTATCTGCACCATTGGCCACATCGAGAAAAGTGTTCGGCCAGCCACCCCCATTGCCCAAACGACGATACTCAAGACTCCATACCGCTAGCCCTTGCTTGGCAAACGCTCTAGCCAGTTGCCCCATCGGTTCCAGCCCATATTGAGCACGCCAGCAGCCTCCGTGTAGCAAGAACAACACAGGGTGTGGACCATCGCCACTCGGTAAAAAAAGATCGCCAAATTGTGAGGGATCATTCCCGTAGGTAATGCGATGGTCAGCTTTTTGCTGAGGTAGCTGAGTATAACTTTCTGCCGATACTAACGTGGTGTCAGACATAAAATCCTCCGATGTTTCATGCTTATCATTGGAAAGCTGCCAATTAAGGTAGCTGGGGATGAAGTGTGAAAAGCGATTTGATAACTCATACTGCTTTCTTTGATCGATTTTCTCATTATTTTTCTGAATGACAGGAGTAAATCCGATATAATCGGAAAACTTCAAGATTCAAATGGTGAAAAATGTTAGGAACAATTGACCGAACAAGCCAAATGCTTAAATTGTTCACGCTTGAAACCCCTGAGTGGGGAATTAGTGAACTTGCCAATGTTTTAGGGTGGAGTACGTCCACAACACATGATTTAGCCTCTTCCCTCTCAGAAATTGGCCTGCTCAAACAAAATGTGAGCCGGCGGTACGAGATTGGGTGGCGTGTATTAGAATTAAGTCAGGTGGTATTGGGTTCGAGTTCACTTCAGGCTGAAGCGCGTAAGGGGATGGAGCAACTAGCACGCAAGTATGATGAAACTATTTTGCTTGGGGTGTTGGCTGGCGGGAAAATCCTGTTTGCAGACAAGATCGCTAAGAAAAATGCCCTGTTTAATACTGTTTCAACGCCAGATATGCGTTTCCATGCCCACTGTATTGCGGCTGGTAAGGTGGCCATGGCATACAGTTCAGAAGAAGTGCATGATTACATCTTTCGAGAACATGGCTTTGAACCCATGACACACAACTCAATTCAGGATAGTGCTACTTTGGAACAAGAGCTGAGTCAAGTCGTGAAACAGGGGTACGCCTATGATTTTGAGGAAGCCGTTTTGGGATTAGGATGTGTGGCAGCACCTATTTTTGATTACTCAGGACAAATGGTTGCCTCATTGACCTTGGCTATTCCTATTCGGCAATTTGAACAAAGAATGGACGAGTATCGCCGTGCCGTTATTAATTCTGCAAATCAAGTTTCCCGGCGGCTAGGTCACATGATTTTTACGCGCTAGAGCAAACGAAACTATATGAAATACAGTAATGAACAACTCTTAAACACCTTAGAAGATGCAATTGTAGTTGTAGATGCCAAACATCAAATTGAATTTATAAATGATGTCGCAAAGCAATTTTACGGGGTTTCAGATGTTTCAAATTTTGTTGGCTTTCCACTCTCTAAACTATTGGGTGAGAATGCTCTAATGAATTTTGAAGAACGAGACAAATTTGTCAAGCAAATTAACAACTTTGCTATTAATCCATTCGCGATTCCCAAGCAAACAGGTCCAAAGAAATATACAGATGAATATAAAGTGGAATTAATTCATTTTTTTGCTAATCCTATCATTATTGAAGAACAAACATTGGGATTCATCATCAAGGCCGAAATTGTAATAAAGCAATGGACTGCCTTTGAATTTATAGTCTCATTAGGATATGAAACAGCTCTTCCAATTCAATTTATTCGCGGATTCTCTGAGTTGCTTCTTCTTGATGATTCAAAAGAAAGATTAAGTGAGCAACAAATAAAATTCATTGAAAGTATACAAAAACAAAATCAAAAGCTATATGATCTTCGGGAAAGTATTTTAGATTTTCAAAAACAGTATCGCTCAGATGAAAGTGCTGCTTGAATTATTTATTGTCTTGAATTTGAGTAATTAGGCTGTCGATTTCAATTGGATCATCTAATGAGACCTCAAATTTATTTGTAAAGTCTTTGGCTTGATTCTTGATATGCTCAGGAACTCCTTCCTGGGTTGTTAAGATGGCTAACACCTTCTTTGCTAAATCCACTCTGGAACTGTTCAAATAATAGTTTGCAAATCCCAAAAGCAATTCGTAAATTGTGGTCATTGCTTTGACATTCCAAACGAGTGCAAGCCCTTGGTGTAGGTTGATTATTGCTTGATCTAATTTATTCGATTGAATCCAATGATCGGCATACAGCTTGTTGGCTCTGGCTTCCTTTTGCTTGTCACCAATTTTTTGACTCAAAGTAAGCCCTTCTTCTAAATAAGTCTCAATTTTGGCTGCATCATGGGTTTCCATTCTGATCTGAAGTTCTGCTAAATTGAGTAAAGCCCCTGATTGAACCATCGGGTAGCCTGTATCTTTACAGAGCTGGTTGCACCGTTCAAAATAGTCGGTTGCTTCTTCAAAACGGCCCATTGAGAAAAGGATCCCACCAATATTGTTAAGCAGATGTGTTGAGCCACGAGGATCATTGATGCG
The DNA here is from genome assembly GCA_028284105.1 of Anaerolineae bacterium. GTDB lineage: Bacteria > Chloroflexota > Anaerolineae > Promineifilales > Promineifilaceae > QQUD01. Next base: position 831 of record JANQSK010000456.1, on the reverse strand, counting down.
CTCTGAAATATCATACGCTTCCATGAGCGAATTCAGACCTTTTTCATAATCCCCAACTCGTTGATAAACACTACCTAGGTTAATCAGAGGTCCAAGCATTTGGCCTAGATTGTTGGTTTGAGCATAGCTTTTTTGACTGGTTTCGAGTGCGTCAATGGCTCCTTGGAAATCACCTTGATACAGTTTGCTGATGCCGAGCATATTCCACGCATATCCAATTTCATCAGGAGCGTTTAAGTGTTTTAGCGTATTAACAGCCCGTGTTGCAAGGTCTTTTGCAGATTGAACCTCACTTAAATACAAAAACAGACCGGCTGTAAATCCGTGCAAATGCCCCCAGAAGAGGAGTTCATCGTCTGAACGTTTTTGATTGAATTCGGTTCCTAATGTTTGAATGGTCCATTCAAAAAGGGATGCGCCTTCTCGAAACCAGCTTTGGCTGGCATAGAGTTTACTCATGCCCACAAGGGCTGACCCAAGCAGGGAGAGGTTGGTTTGAGAAACGGCCGTTTTCCATCCCTCACGAATATTATCTAACTCAGACCCAAGCTGTTGTGTCGTTTTGTCCAAATTCTCAACAGAATAGCCATCATTGTCTTGAAAAGATTGAACCAGTTTAAGAAAATCTTGGGCGTGATTGCGCTGGGCAGATTCTAAAAGAGCCGCATCAATCGATTCAGCGGCAAACTGTTGCACGATGGGGTGACAAGAAAAACGAGTTGTTGCTTGTCCGGACCGCTGAAGTAACGATTTGCTAAAGAGCTGATTTAAATCTTGGCGAGACGCATTGGCAACTTGTTGGGCTGTATTTAAGGTGAATCCACCTTGAAA
>JANQSK010000454.1 GCA_028284105.1 Anaerolineae bacterium | reverse complement strand
TAGATAGAGGCGATGCAATGCTCCAAAAACGCACCCCTTTCGGCCAATGCCGCTTGGTCTGTGGGAGATAAATTTTGGGTTGGGAATTCGGGGTGGGTGATGGTGATTCGTTTAACCCCAACATCAATGGCGGCATCGACGACGGTAAAGATTTCATCCCTGCTTAGATGGGCAGTAGCTAAGACGAGGTCATGTTTGGCGATTGAGCGCAATACGGCCGTTACCTCCGGCAATACATTCATCTCTTCATCAACCACCTTAACCGCCTCACTAAACACCCCTTCCCGCCGCAGCTGATGTTGCATATGGGCCCAAAATGGAATATTTGCCCCCGGCACAGGCTCTTGCCGCCCAACAGGTTCATTTTCCGCATCTACTGTAGGGAGCCAAACCACAGTTGCACCTTCTCGGGCTGCCATTTCAACTGCCAGCGGATTCATGCCGCCGACCGCTTGATTGAGACAGATAGCCCCCATCACCTTCACTTCAGGCACCATTTCTCGCGTTAATGCAGCGCGTCCAGCTGTAGACGCATAGTGTGATTTGATGACAAAGCCACCCAAGCCAACTGCATGGAATTTTTGAGCAATCTCAATATCATGACCAATTCGCTTGATCACATCAGGGCCGCTGTGAACGTGCATGTCATAGGCACCTTTAACTAATTCTCTAGCCAGTTGGGATGGAGTGGGATGGGTCATAGGTCTTTATTTTCCATTTTCATTTGTTTAAAGAGAAAAGTTTACATGAGGAATGTCATTACCGCGAAGGCGGTAATCCATAGGCAATAAAAATGAAATGGATGCCCGTCTTCACGGGCATGACAGACTAAAGAATCAACGTAGATAAATCTCTATTAAATGATTGGACAAATTCGTTAATTCTCAAGCAAGGCCATCACCTTTTTGAGTCGTGAAATTTCTGCAAAATGATGATCATCATGCTCTGCGACAAAGTAAATTAGATCAAGCATCCGAACTGGGGTTTGCAAACGGGGATGTAATGCTGAGCGTTCAACAAGGGCATCTTCTAATGCATCGAGTTTCTCAACTAGCGCACCTCTTGCCCGTCGAAAGCTACTTAATATGTTTTCAATGGAGTTGGTATTGTGCTCTGCTTCATAGGTGGCTTGATTTGTGCCATCCCAGCCCGTTAATTGGGGTGCACCTGCAATCAGTTCATCAAGCCGCTTGGCCCATAACGCTTCTAAATCGAGTAAATGACCAATGTTTTCTTGAATGGACCATTCACCATTAATCTGCACTAAAAGCAGATCATTATTTAATCCTCGAACGATATCTTCTGCTCGGGCTGGCCCACCCCGAACCCGCTCTACGGTGCTTGGAAACATCCACACGGGTAAATCGAACTCAAATTTTCTGCTCACCCAATCATATGAATCCATCTGATCAGCCTCCTGCCGTGGCTCAATCATACTCTGTTTTGGGCAATCGGAAAGATAATCTTTATAAAAAATTCTTAACGCACTTGCTGTTTTTGGCTCTCTTTATGGCGACTACCTGCTAGGAAAACAAGCATAAGAACACCTAAAAAGTTCAACCCATAAGCGATAAGGGCATAATTCTCAAAAGAAGAGGAAACCAACATGCCTAACGCGAAACTAAATAAGACGAGTGCAATGGAATAGAATGCTAATTGTTTGATTGACAATGTGATTTGTTTTTCGTTCATATTAAAACCCCTTTTTGTAAATTTCATAAAACATCTTGAAATAAAGTCGCTGTGGCGTTGAAATTGACGTGTTGAAAACCAATATTTAGCCATTTCTGTTCAAGATACCTTTAGTTTTCACATGTTCCTCATTATACAATGCCGTCAAATCATTGATTTTCACTTTGATGGCAATTAATGAATATGTTTATCGTGAGCAGGATGGCAATGATAGAAGTCAGAAATAGTATAGTGACAATTGGGTAGATTCATTAACCCTACCAACAAACTGGCCATACACAGGCCCAGCAGAATGACCCAAAATAGCATTTGAACCATTGGTTTTCTTTTCTGAATAAATGCTTTCATCAATCTAATACGCCGAGTTTATGCTTTGTTTCACTATCAAAAACGGGATAAATAGCCTCTTTGGGCGTCATTAATCCTTCATAATCGGGTCTGTTTAAAAATTGTCTTTGTTCCTCAACAAACCCACTGATATCTTCAATTGCAAGAAGACCATCCCCTTTAAAGCCTTGAAGCACTGCACCTCGTAAGCCTAGCTGGATTGCTCGTCTCTCCTCTTTGCCACCCAATGGATTATGGTCAGGATCCCACTGCAAGCGAACATCTGATTGTGAAACGGCCGTTTGCCAAGCCTCTCGCGAAGCATAACGCGCCGAATCAAATGAGGAGTGAACAGCTAATTTAAGAAGGGTATCGAAAAACGGCCGTTTTAATCGAATCGCCAGCGTCACCTCTTGGTCAACTTTTGTACCCCAACCGGATCGATACATCATCCATAAGAAATTTGGTTTCACCCAACTCATACGTGAAAATTTAAATTCGCCCCCGAAACGGCCGTGTTTTGCTGCAAAATGACCAATCGATGGCTTGTATGCTTGATAAACGATAATTGATTCATCATCAAACTGCGCCATAATATGTCGTCCGCTTTGAGGCCAATTTTGTTTTTGTTCTTGGTAGCTCGCGATTTTTAAATTCATTTGATGTAATTCCCGTAAAACTTTTTTAGGAAAAAGACGATGCTCCCGATAAAAAAATGGAACTCAATTGGCGATTATTGAGCTCAATCTGCTCGCTAATTGTTGAATCAAAAGCCAATGTGACATGACTTTGCTCAACTCTTATTTCCGTACGTCCTTCAAAAACATTGTTCTGAACAGAATAATCTGCCTGAGCTTGATTTAATTCCCATATCACTTGTGCTAAAGTCATGGGCTCACTATCTCTAAGTAACCATTTGTCTATCGTTAACGATGGGCCTCCATCCAATATGGGGAGGTAATCCATAAAGATCATGGTCAATTCCCCTCCTGCAAAATGAAACTCAATATTGCCAAATCGCCAGACAGTAACCTGTTCAAACGGCTTATCGCCTGGCCCCCAATCATCAGGATCGAGAAAATTATGCTTTAGCCACTCTTTGCTCTGGCCAATTTCTACATAATCAAATTTCCCTTCCAAAATAAATTCTCGGAGCGAAATATGGATAGGATGACTCATTTTCATAAGCAATGTTTCTTTTAGGCACTCAAAAGTGACCGAATTAGGTATCTAAACCAATCCCTTCAAGCAAGCGTGGAATATCATACGTTGTCAAAATGCCCAACAACTTTTGTTCTTTTGAACCGCTGTGCGTAATAAGAATTGCATCTAAGCTTTTACCTCTTTCTGCAAACTGATTGAATTGCTCCAACGCATCATAAAACGTTGAATCTCTCGATAAAAAACAGTAGTGCTCCTTATCTTCAGTAAAAGCCAACGCTGTTTCAATGGTGGTTTCATCAATGCTCACAATGCCATTCTCTATCTCAGAAGCAAGCCATCGCGCAATCGTTTCTGAGGTTAATAATTCAACCACTTTTTTCCCCGCAAGAATGGGCAGCTGGGAAAAAGAGCCTTTTGACATATCCGATACGGCTTTGGAAATAGCGTCATCTTTTGAACGGACTTTGACTTTAATCAGAAAAGCTGGAATGAGCTTAGGTGGATCAATCAAATATTGTCTTATTTTTTTGAGATTTTCTATCACGATTGGGGTGGGTTCAGCAATAATTTCACTGTCCACTCGTTCATGAACAATCAAATTCCGAAGTCGAGCATATTGAATGAGTTCTTCTTTGTACTGCTGGACAATTTGGTCCTTCCGCGCAACCCGACGTACCATGGCTGAAAACCCAAGATGCTCATCAGGGGCATTTATCTCTTGACGCAACCACATCTCAATCTCAACAAATAAATCAAGAAATTCATCTGCATCATTCATTGAACATTCTCCAATCGAAGTCAATAATTGGTATGTTTTGACAACATATTATGCAAGACCAGTGAGTTGAAACCCATCTTCAATTTTCTGCTTCAAACTAGACAGCAGTGGTTCATTTTGATCATTAACGGGACCAATTGAAATATAACTTTTCTCCCCTTTTACGATTAACATTTTTAAGTTGACCTTGGATCTACCAATTTCTATATCTAAATCATTTTCTTGAAGAATAAATCCGTTTCTGTGAATTGAATGGGGAATTTTTTTCTCTATTAACACATTTTCAACTACTTTTAATGACACATCTTGATTCACCCTCACAACAAGATATTCATGGTCACGTTCTTTGATTGCATATCCAATTTGAGCAATAAAAGACCCAGGAAACAACAACACCAAAAGCCATGCCATTCCGTCTTGTGGTAATGGGCCACTGAGAAATGGGCCAATGAGAAATACCACAACTAAAACGAATACGATAACATAACTTTTAATATCATCTTCTCGACGACGCCAATCTTGTAGTTTCATAATCAAATTCCAGATTTATATTCCAACTCTCATTACTTACAAATTATGCAAAATGATTTTGCATTTTATTTTGGGTAACTATCGCTTTTAGTATTTAT
>JANQSK010000451.1 GCA_028284105.1 Anaerolineae bacterium | reverse complement strand
AGTTTGGGCAATGCAAAAGCGTGATGTCCAACTCATCGATGGGAAAGAACTCATCGGAATGGCACGCGCTTTAAAATCACCCGAAGAGATCAAAGCCATTCGTAACGCCATTTCCGTATGTGAATTAGGTATGCGGAGAATGCAACAGGCTCTCCAGCCAAATCGAACTGAGAATTACATCTGGTCCATGCTCCATCAAACGAATATCGAGCATGGAGGTGAATGGATTGAGACACGGCTCTTATCATCAGGCCCTCGAACGAACCCTTGGTATCAAGAATGTTCTGACCGCCCTATCGAACCGGGTGATTTTGTGGCACTCGACTCTGACTTGATTGGTCCGCGTGGCTACACGGCCGATATTTCTAGAACATGGCACGTTGAAGGTAAACCACCCACAGCCGAACAGCGTCACCTTTATTCAGCCGCCTACACCCAACTCCAGCGTAATATCGAAATGCTCAAGCCAGGCATGAGCTTCAAGGATATTAGTATCAACGCTTGGGCGCACCCAGAAACCTATTTGCAATCCATGTTACCTGCTGTCGCCCACGGTGCAGGATTGGTTAATGAATACCCTTTGATCCTGCACGAATCCCATTTTGCCCAAAGTGGGTATGACGGTGAGCTTCAAGAAAATATGGTGTTGTGCGTTGAAAGCTATGCTGGTGAAGTAGGTGGTCATGAAGGCGTCAAGCTAGAAGACCAAATTCTCGTTACAGCAGAGGGACCTATTCGACTATCTTCAATTGGGTTTGAGGAGCACCTTTTATAAAAATGCTTATTTTTATATGCCGTAAATCGTCAGATAAGGAAGAGTTAGGCTCATACTTGGCGTTCCCAGCTCGCCTCTTCATCTGATGGAGTTGAAGAAGCTACCGCATCTTTAAGAAGGCACTTATCAAATCGCTGCTGCAATGCTGACACATCAAGGCTGCCAGCTTCCCCAATAAAAACCAATTCATTGTACGAGGCCTGGTCATCCCACTCTCCCTCATTGGTCAAATTAACTCGGGTTCCAGCAACCTGCAATACGCGCTTAAGATTTATGTTATCACTCAAACAAACGATCCCTTTTGCTCTATAGATGTTGGGGGGCAAGGTTTTGATTGCATCGTACAGGAGTTGGTAATCAAACGGCCGTTTACTACGGTAACACCATGTATTAAACAGAAGCATATGATCGTCATGCTCGTGATCATGGTGATGGTGATGAGCATCCGTTGTTACATCTAATTCAGGATGCACGTGCACGTCTAAAGTGGCATCGGGTTGAAGTTTGTCTAGCGAGTGATGACCCACACTAAGAATCAATTCTAGGGGAATACGGCCGTAAGTTGTTTCCATTATTCGACCTGCTGGCAATAAATCTCGAAACATCTCTTTCACAACGCCAACCGTTTTTGCAGGAACCAAGTCAACTTTGTTGAGAACGAGTAAATCGGGGATACTAATTTGTCTTTCAGCCAACATGGCAGATTGTCCATCTAACCGCAACAACTGTTCCGTATCAATCATGGCCAAAATAGTATCAATTCTGGTGTTTGCTCGGAGTTCAGGTGAAGCAACAAATGTAAGCGCCACCGCACCAGGATCGCTCACCCCGCTGGCTTCAATAATAATATATTCAGGTGGATTAGGTGCTTTGATGAGATCAAGAACGGCTTTTTCTAAATCGTCACGAATCGTACAGCAAATGCAACCGTTAGCGAGGCTGACCGTCTCTCCCTCAACCCCAACTACCAGCAATGCATCAATATTGACTTCGCGGAAATCATTAACCAGCACCGCAATTCGTAAACCGTGGTCACTGTGTAAAATATGGTTTAGCAGCGTCGTTTTACCGGCGCCCAAAAAGCCAGTCAAAATGGTGATCGGAATTCTTTTTTCGCTCGTATTGGTCATAAATTGTTTTCCTAAAGACTAAATCCTGTGTCTAATTTTCCCCACTCCATCAACATTATCAAAAATGTAAGCAATAAGTGCCAACCGAATCGTCATGAAATAAGCTGAGTATGAATAGGCAAGAATTCAGCATGAAATTCATTGCCCCATCAGCTGTCGCTTGACTTTTCACCGACATACACACACAAGCCATAGCGCAGATGCAGATCGTCGCGGGCCAAAATATAGTGAGGACTGCTACTGTCTAACAGCTGCTGTACCGCTAGGCAATCAGCTTCGTTTAGAAGTGGGCCATATTGCCCACGATCTCGCTCGTAAGTGCGCCACAAATGGTATGTTATAAATTCCGCTTGTGCAGCAGTAAATGGGGGAAGTGCCTCCATCAAAAAAGTTCGTGCTTGGATATTGACAAAACCTGCGCCCCGCAAAAGTTGTGACCAGCCAAAAGGATACGGCCGTTCTTCTGGAAGCGTTGCTTGGGTCATTGACACAAACCATTGATTATCAGCAACGTGAAGACGGTCTTGCAATCCAGGTGCTGTAAGACCTATATCAAAGGGCAAAAATTGAAGCGGCAGGCCTCCTTCGCGGATAGCTAAACGGCCGCCGAGTTTCAAAACACGACTTAATTCTTTAACGGTTGCGACTTTATCCGCTACATGATGCAAAGCTGCACTTGTCCAAACGAGGTCAAACGAATCATCCTCATCTGCCAGTTGTGCCAAATCACCTTGTGCCAGCTTTATCTCACCTGAAAAAGGCACTTGACTCACCAAGTGCAGCGCCGATTCTAGCATCGTGGCGTCTTTATCAACGCCAGTCACTCGACAACCACGTGAAGCAAATAACAGCGCAGGTTCACCACGGCCACAGCCCGCATCTAACACTTGAAGCGCCTGTTCAGCACACAACCAATCAATCATCGGCTCAATAACCGAGAGGTAGACCTGACTATTGGAGTTGAGTTGAGTCACCCAATGGTTCATATAAGCTTTCTCCTAGTTAGGTCAGTAGTAACGCTAAACCCAACGTGCTCACCAGTGAGGTGAGTGCCTGTCGACCCGCAATTTTTAATGCCACTTGGCAGCCTAATTCCTTCCGCGCCGTCCATAATGTCACGATGCAGGCAGTAAGGGTAGAGGCTAGATAAACCAACACAAATAGTTGCCCTACCGACAAAGAAGTCAATAAGGCCCCTTCCCCTTGATTGAGGATGAGCAACCCATCTTTGCGCACGATGGCAAAAATAACACCTGGAGCCACTGCCCCAGGTAGGTCAATCAGCCCTAATAATGGTGACAGACCTTCTGCTAGCCAATCAAGCAGACCACTTTGTGCCAAAATGGCGCCAACGACACACATCAGTAAAAAGATTGGCATCGCTTGCCAAAGAAACTGCTTCAAAACACCACGTACACGCCACATAATCGCCCGACTAGATGGTTTTTGTAAAAATGAGCGGTCTGCAAGGGAAACGGCCGTTTCTAATGGTAGCGGTTTATACCAAGACCGAGTATGAATCGCCCCAACCACAGACAGCAATAGTAGATAAGGGAAGAAGAGTGTTGGATGACCCGCAACCGCAAACAGGGAGAGCGTCGCCCCTATCTGGTAACTGCATGCTGAGCCATAACCAATGAGCGAAGCACATGCTTCACGGGTGCATTGACTACACGAACGACTCTGGTAAAGGGCAACAACGTTACAGCCGTATCCAGAAAGTACAGGGACAAGATCACGGCCGTTTAGCCCAATTCGCCTCAGCCAAGGGTCTAAGCTCGCCGTTATTCTGTCTTTTAGCCCCATTTCTTCAGAAACAGCTACACTCATGCCAATGAACAACACCACTGGGAACGCCCAAAGAAACGAATACCAACCAAGGGTAATGACCCCATAGTCGCCAACCAGCAGTTCATAAAGCAAAGGAACGGCCGTTGCAAGCGGGGCAAACCAGCTCACGAGCGGTTCAATCAAAGCGGCATCGATGAGTGGCTGCAAACTATCAGCTAAGATATAGGCGAGGTAAACAGGAACAGCAAAGAGCAAAAAGAGGGTCAGCAATGCGAGTGGGGCACCCCATCTTGACCGTTCATACACGGTGGATTGTGGCTGAATGATGGGAATATCAGGTAATGGAATGGTGGCCACAGGTTTTTGGGAGAGTGGAACGGCCGTTGCGACAGCTTGCAATAGCGTGTTTCGCTCTGACTCAGCCATTTGGCGTGCATTCACCAAGGCCACAGGGATGCCCAATGATTCAGTATACGACTGAACGGCCGTTGGCATCTGTTCATGACTGCGATCAGCAAAAGTGAGTGCCAAAGCCGCTTTATGCCGTTGCAATTGAGGACCAAGCTGTGTCAGCAAGGTTTCAACCTCCTGCCGTACATGCGTCCCCCGAGCCACCAGTAAAATCGTGTCAGCTTGATCAATCTGCGTCAGTGCCAGCCGTGTGGTCTCGCTGTCATCGGCAGCTCGGATACCAGGAGTATCAACAACATGGGCTTCTTGCTCTGGTATTGGCGCAAAACGCACGTCAACAGTCGAACCGCGAAAATTCAACTCATCTCCAGTCGCTTGCCCTGTCAGCGCACGAAAAAGGGCTGATTTGCCAACAGATTCTAAACCAACCAGAACCACGGCGGGCATTTGGATAGCAGCATTTAAATTCATCAAGCTCCTGTGCAAAAAAACGCGTATTGCGTTTTGCCTACCTTCTACGCAATACAAAATATGATTTCTATCTCTTTTGGTGTACTGCATTCATCCCTGATGCCTCTTTTAACAGGCGCACTCAACTGAACAACAAGTCAGATCATCTAGATACATTTGGCCTTGACGGTACTCGTCAAGAACGGCCGTATCTAACCCCAACTCATCCGCAATGGTGTGACCAATGATGGCAAAACGTTGGCGGAACTTGTAGATGAAGCAAAAGATAACGCGACGATGACGAACCATTGGACCAGACAAAAAGAGACCGGGCGTAATTGTTGATTCGTCACTCTCTTCTGTCACAATCGGAAAGCCGTCTTCGTTCCATTCAAAATGATTTGCGATTTGCGGAACACGGCCGTTAAAACCAGTGGCTAATATCGGAGGTTGAGTTGTAGTAAGGGATCGACCATTATCCAGACGAACTCGGTAGGTAGAGTCAACCTTTTCTACTCGCGTCACCGCCACCGGATCAAAGGAGATTAACCCATCACGATTGGCCTCACGCAGTCTATCAAAGGTAAACGGGGAAAGAGAAAGACTTGGATCTGGCTCATCCTCATCCCACGGCTGGTCAGGGTCTAAGATATACACCCGCTTTCCCTGGTTGGCGAGATGAATTGCACTATCTACCCCACTTTCATATCCACCAATAACAACAATCTTATCCCCCGGCATCTCCTGCCAAGAAGGAACCGTTGCATAATGGCGACATAAATCTGCCCCGGGGAATGGGTTAGCATTGGGATTTTGGAATTCACCAGCTGCCCAAATAACAAAGCGGGTTTTCATCTTCCCTTGGTTCGTTACCACTGTAAATCCTTCGTCGTTAGGATTTGGCTGAATCTCGTTGACATCAACACCTGTCCGAATGGGCAATCTGAAGTATTGGGCAACACCTTGTAGATATACTGCATATTCTGCCCCAGTTGGATGCTCTGTTTGCAGCGAATAAGCGGGTGAAGTCTTCAAAGCGATAGAGTTTAAATCCAGCATGCCAAAACCATTGATGGTAAAGGATGGCGTGAGTAATCGCGTCTCGGCTGGCCAACGGAGGAATGATGCACCAACCTCATGCCGATCCAAGATGGCAAAACGTTTCACTCCTAAATGTTGGAGCACCATGCCGCAACCGATTCCAGCCGCTCCCGCGCCAACAATAATTACATCATAGGTACTTCTTTTCGTTGTATTTTTATTTTTTCTGCACATTAACAAACCTTTGAAAAAGCGCCACTGAGTCAATACAAAACTGTTCTACTCATATCCTATGCGAGTAAGGAACTATTTAATTGCTCAATAGATGGAGCATTCACTTACTCAACTTCAACAAATGGATTCTCTAATACGAGTTGGCCCGATTCCCACATCGACATCTCTTCGTCACTTAACAAGCAAGCATCTAACTTAGCCCTTGTCTCGTCCACATTCAGCTCCTGACCAATACAGGCAATCTCTTGTCGTCGATCTCCATAGGGTTCTGCCCACGCATTGTTGATCTCCAATTGAACCTCGGCGTCATCTGGCCAAAGGTCACGAGACTCAGCCGCCCACCAGCGGCCTGCCAATTGGAAATACCCTTGTCGAGCCACTTGAGACCAGTAATAGGCCATGTCATGATCACTCGCGAGCCAGAGGAAGCCTTTGGAGCGGAGCATGCGTTTAAAGCCACCACTTTCCACAAATTGCAGAAGCCTTTCAGGATGAAACGGCCGTCTTGACTTATACATAAAACTGCTGATCGAATACTCATCCGTTTCAGGAATGTGATGTCCCTGTAGCTCTTCCGCCCAGCCAGGAAGCTGTGACGCTGCTTCCAAATTGAAAAGCCCCGTGTTTAGCACGCGGTCAAGCGGAATTTTGCTATAGGTGCTTTCTAGCACTATCGCATCAGGATTAAAGCGGTGTAGATAGCTCTTGAGTTGGGCTAGTTTTGCCTCACTAACAAGGTCGGTCTTGTTGATGAGAATAATATTGGCAAACTCCACCTGCTCTACCAGCAAATCAGTCAATGTCCGGCCATCTTCGTCAGCAACTGCCATGCCACGCTCTAAAAGGCTCTGTTGCTTAATGTATTCTTCGAACCACGTTTCCGCATCAACCACGGTGAGCATAGTGTCGAGTTGCGCTACGTCAGAGAGCGAACGCCCAGCTTCATCTAGCGGAAAGTCAAACGTAGCCGCCACCGCCATCGGTTCAGAGATACCCGTTGATTCAATGAGTAAATAATCAAAACGACCTTCCGCCGCGAGCTTCCCTATCTCGAGCAGTAAGTCCTCTCGCAATGTACAGCAGATACAGCCATTACTCATCTCTACGAGCTTCTCTTCGGTACGGCTTAGCTGAGCATCGCCATTGCTCACCACTTGGGCATCAATGTTTACTTCACTCATGTCGTTAACAATGACCGCTACGCGCAACCCTTCACGGTTATTGAGTACGTGGTTAAGCAAGGTTGTTTTACCTGCACCCAAGAAGCCAGAAAGCACTGTTACGGGTAGCCGACCATTTTTCATTGCTTTTTCGTTCACCTTGTTTCTTCCTTTTCGTATGTTTAAGCTATTCACAAATATTAGTTACTGGGATTATTGAATTTGTTATTTTTACTGTTCAACTATCACTGAAGGAGTCGTTCCTAACGTGATTTGATAGATAGTTCTGCACCTTGTACGGCTAAGGTTTTCCATTCCTCTGCTAGGTCATCGACAGTTTCTGGATTGGAAACAGCGTGAGGAAATCCTTCCAATGTTGTTTGACGCCAGTTTTTTCCTGCCGTATCCACAATCCATGTCTCATACTCGCCTAGCCAGCAAAGCAAATCGACCCACAGCTTCTGCAAGGTCTTGACTTCTGCCTGGTTCCTGACGCGGGATGCAAGGTGGGGCAATTCTGTTTCGCGAAAGATTGATTGAGATAAGGTCGAAACGGCCGTAAACTGAGGTTTTGCTTTATATCGATTCACAAAAATGGCCCCTTCCTCAGCTTGCCCAAACCAGATTCCCCAGCCCCACAGCGCGATTTGCTGATCTCCATCAAATCGTGTGTACATTGCCCCACTATGCGTCTTAGCACGTTGGTGAGTGAACTGATATTGGTAAAGTAGATTGCCTTCGGGGCAAAGAATGTCTCGTCCAAAAAGCCACATTTGCTGGTGAAGCAATGGTTTTATTTTCTTTTTGTATGCTGTTGGATAGTTGATCCAATATTTTTTTGTCATAGTTTTCGTCAAAATTGATATTTAATATCATTAATATAGGCAAAAAAAGTCTTTAACTACTTGCGGCGAGGTGCCATGCATCACGCACCCAATTAATTGCGGAGCGTAACGGGGTTGTTGATGGTTGATTTTCTAACAAACAGTTCTCAAAATTTTCGGCCAGTTCTTCGGCGGGAACCCCATCAGCTAAGCCTATAAATACCAAACTGGTATGTGGTTCCACATCACCCCAAGGCTCATTCACAACAAGCTTTACTCGCTTACCGACCACATGAAGCGTGCATTTGCGATCTGGTGCCTCATTAAGGTAGAGAAAGCCTTTTGCTCGATATATCGACATCGGCAATTTGTTTATCATCTTTTGCACCGCTTTGAAATGAAACGGCCGTTTTTCTTCATAATGCCAGGTGTGAAACAGCATTGTATGATCATCATGCACATGGTCATGATGATGGTCATCCTCATGCTCTTGTCCGTCAGATGCTGCATGAACGTGTACATCGTGGGGGGAACGGCCGACCTCCCTCACTGCTTTTTCCATCCCTGAACCCAGAACCAAATCCACCGGTACTTGGCTATGTTGTGTTGCCAAAATACGCAAATTGGGTGAGATAGTCCGAATCCGTTTTTCAACCGCAAGCCGTTCTTTCAAAGTGACTAAATCAACCTTGTTTAACAACACAATATCCGCCATGCCGATTTGATCGATCGCTAACAACCGATTTTCAGGTGGAATTGCTTCATACTGCTCAGCATCCACAACTGTTAAGATCGCATCTAAATGCACAAATTCACTTAACTTCGTATGGATAAACGTATGGGCAACAGCTAAGGGGTCAGAAACGCCACTTGTTTCCACCAAAATAAAATCTGGTGGATCGGGTCGCTCGCAGATTTGCATTGCCGCTTTAAACAAATCGTCTCGAATGGTGCAGCAAATACAACCATTGGATAGATTTACCGTATCTTCTCCCTCGACGCCCACAATGAGTTGTGCGTCGATATTAACGGCGCCAAAATCATTCACCAGCACGGCAATGCGTCGACCATGATCCCCATGAAGTAAATGGTTCAACAGCGTCGTCTTTCCTGCCCCTAAAAAGCCTGACAGAATGATTAAGGGAATTCGGCTACTTTTGTTGGTTTGATTCATACCGCTCCTATTTATTGATATTAAATATCAATTCAATAGACAAAAAAAGTCTACTTACCGCACAACTTCCCAAGCAAGATGCGCTAACTCTGGTGCAATAAGCTTGTGCCAAGCCAGCTTCACAGCATTCGGAGAACCTGGTGTGGAAATGATGACTCGATTGCGAAAGACACCCGCGGTCGCCCGAGACAGCATAGCCGCTGCTCCCACTTCTTCCCAACTCAGCATACGGAATAGTTCACCAAATCCAGGCAGACGTTTTTCAAGTAGAGCATCCAAAGCATCAAATGTCGTATCACGAGGTGAGATACCAGTCCCGCCATTGAACAGGATTAGGCGCGCTTCCGTTTCGCAAAGCTGATGAACGACGGGTGTTACCTGATCGGGTTCATCTGGGATAATCTGATATCCAACAACACGATGTCCCAATGACTCAATTTGCTCTTTTAAAAAGTGAGCATTCACATCAGTTTCAGGTGTGCGGGTATCGCTCACTGTCACAATAGCTAACGAGACGGGTCCTGCTTGATTTGCTTTTTCTTTATGCTCTTGACTACTGCTTAAGCCCATACCGACCTTCCTTAGTCATGACAATTTTCACACAAGCCATGCAGTTCAAGTAAATGGCTTGAAATATGAAAATCAAATTGTTTTGAAACTTGTTCAATCACCGCATCAGCAACACATTCATCAAATTCAATGACATCATGACACCGATTACAAATCAGATGATGGTGACTGCCTTTATCCATGAGAATGTAGTGCGCCGCACCCGTTCCTTGATAAATGGGGCGTACGACCCCCAATTCACACAATAAATCGAGCGTACGATAGACGGTCATTCGACCAACTCGGGGTGCCTGCTTTCGCACCTTTTCAGCTAAGTTATCTGCTGTGATGTGACCTTCACTTTCTACGAGCACGTCTACGATAGCTTGGCGTGAAGCCGTTCGCCGATACTCATTGTCTTCAATCACACGCATGATTTTCTCTGATTCACTGTTCATATCACCTCCATCAACCAAATCGCCACACACGGCCTCGACCAGGAGCAAGGCTAAAGGTAATTATAAAAATGAGCGTAGCCACCAAAACAATTGCGGCCCCTGAAGCAATATTCATGTAGAAGGAAAGGTAAAGCCCTGCAATACCGGAAAAAGCACCAACTCCCGCAGAAATGGCCATCATTGAGGGGAGACGACGTGTGAGCAAAGATGCGGTTGCTGCAGGCGTGATAAACATGGCGAGCGCCAAAGTAATCCCCACCACTTGTAGCGAGGTAACAATCGTGACTGAAATAAGGACGAGCAGCAAATAACGAAAAAATGAGGCTGGCAATCGCAGAGTCGCAGCTAATATGGGATCAAATGAAATGAGCAAAAACTCCTTATAAAAGAAGTAGACCGTAAGCAAAACGGCCGTTCCCAATCCTAAGATTACCCATAAATCTGTTGATGCAACGCCTAACAAATTACCAAAAAGGAAGTGGGCCAAGTCGACGGTATAGTTACCAGAGCTAGATAGCAAGGCAATACCTAAAGCAAACATACCCACAAAAATGATCCCAATGGCGGTATCTTCTTTTAATGCGCCCCGTTCAGTTAAAAACCCAATACCCAATGCCGTTAACACACCCATCGCCAATGCGCCCACCGCTAAAGGCCAGTCCAGCAAAAAAGATATCACCACACCAGGCAAAATAGTATGCGCTAGCGCATCACCAAAGAATGCCATACCCCGAAGGACCACATAAGTTCCTAATATGGGACAAATAATGCCAACAAGAACGGCCGCAACTAATGCCCGGACTATGAAGTTAAACTGTAGGGGGTCAAGTAGCCAATCAATCATGTCAGACTCCGACACCGATTTGTTGGGGAACGCCGTCATCGTACGAGGGAACATGCCCTCCATAGGCGGCCGCTAGATTGGTTGTGGTTAAAACGGCCGTTGCTGGCCCACAAGCCACAATCTGCTTGTGTAATAACATCACACGATCAAATCGTTCACCGGCTAAACCTAAATCATGTGTAGCAAGCAAAACGGTGACGTCATCTTTCCGTAAACTTTGCAAAATATCAAGTGTGGCCTCTTGGCTTGGCAAATCAAGACCGGCTAAAGGCTCGTCCATCAGCAACAGATTTGCTTCTAAGGCCAAGGAACGGGCAATGAAAACGCGCTGCTGCTGCCCACCTGACAGTTCTCCTATTTGCTGATTAGCTAAGTGAGTCATTTGAACTCGCTCAAGGCTAGCCTGCACAATGTCACGATCCCGTTTACCAGGTCGCTTAAATAAACCAATTTGTCGGGTTCGCCCCATCATCACCACGTCAGATACGGTTACAGGAAATTGCCAATCGATTTCGCTCCGTTGAGGTACATAAGCAATGCAAATATGGCTATCTG
>JANQSK010000435.1 GCA_028284105.1 Anaerolineae bacterium | reverse complement strand
TCAACCCCCTCCACATACTCACTCACCAAATATTGACCGCTATTTTCTAAGGCAAAGTGGTCTAGCACTTTAGGGAGTTGTGGATGAGCCAGCTTACTTAATTTTTGCGCTTCCTTCCGAAAACGGCGTTGAATTTCAAGGGTGCTGTCCAGATATTCCTTAATCGCCACATCCTGTTGAATGACGATATCTCGTGCGCGGTAAACAGCCCCATAGGATCCTTCTGCAAGCAGATGAACAATTCGGTAACGTTGGTTAAGGATTTCGCCAGGTAATAGGGGCATAAGTGTCGTCGTTGAGCTTTGACCTCTTTGAAAAGAATGTGGCCTATTTTACCGACCTTTTTCAAAGAATCTAACACTGCCCATTATCCTTTAATTTCGATAAAAGATAAATATCTTAATTGGCCGTTTTAAATATATTTACTGGCATCCACATGAGTCTTGAGCAACTATTTACATTTTATATCGTTTAATGTAAGCTTTTTTGGATTAATTCATAATTATTACACGTGCCCAAAATCAAATTTAAAACCATTTCAACAGGAACCATTTATGTCCAAATTCAAAATAATCTTTGGAATTCTCATCTTCTTATGCCTATCCGTTGCCTGTCAAGAGCAGGAGTCACCAATTACTTCAGTTGAGCCAACAAACGTTGCTCAAGAAGAGTCAGAACCCACTGCCATTTCATTGGAAGCATTAGAATCCGAGGAAGTCGAAGAACCTACATCCATCCCAACCAGCACCATAGAACCTACAGCAGAACCAACTGAAATACCCACTTCGACACCTATCCCCCCGACTCTTGAACCCACAGCAGACCCAATTGTCAGCAAGGAACTCGTATTGCTCGGTAATAATCCCTCATTAACAAGTTTAGATCCGGCTCGTCATACAGGAACAGCGGGTGGCTATGTGGGCCTTTTGTATAGTGGCCTAGTTATTTTGGATCCAACACTGCAGGTTCAACCCGACCTTGCTGAAAGTTGGGAAATCAGTGAGGATGGCACAATATACACCTTTATTTTGCGTGAAGATATCGCATTTGCCTCAGGTAAATCGATTACAGCTCAGGATATTATTGCAAGTTGGGAACGGGCTACAGCTCCAGAGACTGAATCAACCACTGCTAATACTTACTTAGGAGATATCTTAGGTGTAGAAGAAAAATTAGATGGTGATGCATCAACGATTGCTGGATTAAATCCAATTGATGAAAGAACCTTAGAAGTGACGCTGACTGACCCAATTCCATCATTTCTAACAAAACTCGCTTATCCAACTTCCTTTGTGGTTGATATTGAAACAGTGACAAACGCAAATGATAATTGGATATTTAATATCAACCCATCTGGTCCATACATTTTAGATGAGTTTGTTGCCGATGAATTTCTATCGTTTCGAAGTAATGAATCATACCATTCTCCCCCTGCTATTTCTGAAGTCATTTACTTGATTTCAACTGAAAAAACGGGCGTTGAGTTATTTGCAGAGGGGGCTGTCGATATTGTTAGTTTGAGATTATCTGATGCGCTACAAATTAGTGATTCAACCCATCCGCTTCGTGATAACTTATTTTCTACAACCGATTTATGTACGCCACTCGTTGCAATTAACAATCAACTTCCGCCAATGGATGATCCCAATATTCGACTAGCGTTTGCTTTAGCTGCTGACAGAGATGGACTAAATCAAACGCTCGCAAACGGTGCGTTCCACATTGCAACAACGATTTTGCCGCCTGAACTACCAGGATTTTCACCAGAGCTAGCTCAAGAATGGGAAACGGCCGTTTTTAATGAAGAAGCCGCCAGAGAAGCCTTAGCTGCATCAGCTTATGCAGATGGGCTACCCCCCATTATTATCTCAGCAGGTGGGTTTGAAGAAGGGCAGCGCGCTGACATCAGTTTATTGATTGATGATTGGCGTGAAGTTTTAGGGGCTGAAGTGACAATGTCCATGGTGGATCCCAACAATTTTGAGCCATCATTACAGGAAAATCGTGGCCATCTTGTCTCATATGGCTGGTGTGCAGACTATCCAGATCCAGAAAACTTTTTGGATGTGATGTATCACAGCGAAAGCATTTTTAATGTAGGTGGGTATATCAATCCTGAAATTGATACGTTATTGGAGGAAGCCCGTTCAGTAAGTGATACTCAAGAACGCTTTGCACTTTATCAAGAAATTGAGACGATGCTATTAGCAGATGGAGCCGTTATACCATTGGCACATACTATTTCAAACTCGTTGGTGAGTGACCAACTTGAGGGGTATGTTGAAACACCGATGGGGATTCGTATTATTCCGTATTTATCATTTATTGCCTCGGAAGACGGTGAATAGGATAGATTCTTAGAATATAGCCACTCACAATGCAAGCTGAGTTCGCCGAAAATGATTTATTGATAAACTGGCTTTGGCAGACTCAGCTTGCATCTTTGATTCGATTACTTTGAACGAACAACCTCAGTTTGGAAAAACTGCTCTTGGAAGGAAACGGCCGTTAATATCTCGTCGTCATCCATTTCCAATCCGTCAGGCACAACCACCAGCTTATCATCGTCGTCATCCAAGCGATGAATGATAGCAATACAGCGGCCGTTAAATGTTGATAGCGGCTCATCGATTCCCAAGACATAAGCATCCAGTGCATCCCCATCAGGCGCCAACACATTGGGCAAATAGCCATAGTTGACCAGATATTCAAACCCATGTGTAGGATGCTGTGACCCAAGCGGGCGATCCATTTCCACGGTGACAAGCTTGCCCAAGAATGCCTTCGCCTGCTTCAAGGAGTGATTAAATCGTTCAAATTTGACGAGTTCTGGGGTTTGTTCAATTTCGCCAGCCCCATAACGAAGCATATCGGCTTCAACCAGAGGCATCGAAACGGCCGTTTTGCCAAATTGGGCAATCATTTGATAATCGCTCGGAATGATTGTTTGCTGAGCATTCAGTTGTTCAATCTCATCAAGAGAAAACCATTCAACTTTCCCTTCGAATTGCTCTTGTGCTTCCCCCGCCTCAACTGCCAGTTCACAAACAAACAACAGAAAATGGGCCGCTTTTTGCGCATTATCTAGTGATAACAACCGTTCGCTCACCATGCCGCGAACGGCCGTTAATGAACAGATCAAGCCCGTCTCCTCTTGCACCTCACGCACAACAGCATGCTCAAGCGTTTCTCCAAAATCCCACTTTCCCCCAACCAATGCCCACTGCCCTGCAAACGGCCGTTTAATGCGCTGAATCAGAAGCAATTGTTTAACGGCCGTTTGCGGGGACATCCGTGCGATTAAAGCCACGACAATGGGCGAAGGATATGCTTGATTGTGCCACCGATGTTCCGGGGGAATCTGTTGCATGTTTTCAAACATTAAGCAGCCAATTGATCTTTATACACTTTGCCATCTTTCATCACAAAGGCGATATTATCCACATCTTCAAGCCTCTTAATGTCTGCTAATGGGTCTTTTTTCGACACAATGACATCAGCCAATTTACCTGACTCAAGCGTCCCAACTTTGTCTTGCCATCCCAAACAGGCTGCC
>JANQSK010000409.1 GCA_028284105.1 Anaerolineae bacterium | reverse complement strand
GATCATTGCCACATCATCTGGCAAACCCCGACCAACGACATCTTTCACCTCACTCAGCTCAAACTTGCCATATCGCCCGATCCGCTTCGCGTAGTCAGATTGGGCAGCAAGCCAATGCTTGGTTTTCATTTTACCTACGGCGATGAGCGTGGTTTGGGCAGGTAGTCGGTACATAATAAGTAGAGAGAAGAGAGAAAAGAGTATAGAGTGTATGCTTGAAATGACTAGATGGTAGTCGATTGCCTCGCTCTCTTCTCTCATCTCTTTTCTGATAAAAATCTGTCTCAAAAATTTTGTAATCGGTGCCGATTGTACCGAATGGATGAGAGGTTGAACAATTGCCGGTGGTGGGGCGTGAATTTTCATTGACGTTTGGGGATTGGTGGATTAGGATCAGGAGTGCAGAGGATATTTTGGATTGATTCACTAAAACAGTTACAAAAAAACCTAATTACCAATTATTCATTATCAAATTACGATCTTTTGGAGGTTTCATGTCGGCATTTCGGCGGACATTGCGCTTTTTATTTACATTAGCAGGCTTTGGTGTTGGTTTAGCAACGGCCGTTGCCTTTTATTTTTCTCGCATGATGGTGGCACCCCCACGTCAACGCATCTGGGGGACGCCTGGCAATATTGGGCTTGACTACGAAGCCGTCTCATTCCCTTCACAAGACGGTTTGCGTCTGTCTGGCTGGTTTATTCCCGCCAAAGCAGACTCCATGCGCAAAGGGGCGACCCTTTTACTGGTTCACGGCTGGCCTTGGAACCGCCTTGGAGATGCCACAGAAGATTTGCTATCAAACGTGAATGGTGCCACCCCTGTCGATATGCTGCGCTTGGCGCTTCACCTTCACAATGCAGGCTTTAACTTGCTCATGTTTGATTTGCGTAATCATGGGGAAAGCGCTTCATTGCCACCTGTCACCTTTGGTGTAAACGAGGCGCGTGATGTGTTAGGGGCCGTGGCGTATGTAAACGGCCGTTCCGATGTGGATCCGGCACGTGTGGGTGCGATTGGTTTCTCAATGGGGGCAAACGCTGCTCTGTATGCGATGTCTGAAACAAGCGCTATTAAGGGGCTTGTGGCTGTTCAGCCGACATCACCGACTGTATTTGCAAGTGGATTTGCATCTTATGTCATGGGGCCATTTGGAAAGCTCATTCTGCCTTTAACGGAGCTGTTCTACAAACTACAGGGCGGCATCGACTTTGAGCTTATTCGCCCTATTTCAGCCTCTGCTGCTGCGGGTGAAGCACCCATTCTTTCAATTCAAGGAAACGGAGACAGATGGGGGTCTGTGGCTGATGTTCAACAAATTACGGCCGTTGCCACCAACGGGACCGGCCCCATTATCCCCGAAACAACCCACCGCTACGAAGGGTATCAATACCTTATCAACCACCCTGAGATTGCGGTTGCCTTCTTTGAACAACACTTTCCTGAATAATTATTAGTAGAGAGAAGAGAGAAAAGAGAATAGATTGGCTTTTAATCCCCTTCTCTTCTCTATCTCTCTACTCTCTTCTTTCAATTAACCCCTAACTACTCTAATCCTTTTTCCATCAACCCATGAAACCGATCAATATCAACATCGATGATGATTCGGGTGTTGGGGGGCTTTTCCATATCGTTTCCCCAATCAACGACGGATTGGCCACGGGTAAAACGGCCGTTTATCTCCACCATGGCATAGCGCTCTTCTGCATGCGTGACGATATCTGGCTCAAGCGTAACGGCCATTGCTAGCGGATCTGCCCCAAACAAAATGCGGGAGCCGTGTTTTTGTAAAGCAAAGTTGAGTGCTGGGGTTGAGATATCCCGAAAAAAGTCCGATCGAGGTGTATTCATTGATGAAAACTTATCGACGACCTCTTCTGGCATTTGGTGCCGCACGGTTGCCTCCCAATCAACTAATTCGATCAGACAGCCTGCGCGTGACCACATTTCAAACACGACGTGAGCGGCTTCAGGGTCGGCTAGAAAGTTAAATTCGGCCGTGACATTGGATGTGTTCCCGCGAGAAGTGACAGCACCGCCCATCACCACAAAGCGCTTAAGCTTTTTGGGCAGCATGGGGTCGAGCTTTAACGCTACGGCAATATTGGTTAATGGGCCAATAGCAATAAGGGTTAGTTCGCCCGGGTCTTCATTGACATAACGAAGAAGAGCGAGGCAGGCATGCCCCTCTTCAAGCTTACCATTTTGGGGTCGAATATTGGCATCTCCTAAACCATCTCGTCCATGTACAATCGTCGCTTCTTCGTCCAAGAGCAATAGGGCATCCCCACAACCTGCATAAATAGGAATATCTTGGTTAATTACTTCCACAATTGCTTGAGCATTGCGAGTCGTATGTTCCAATCCGACGTTGCCTCCAACCGTAAATATGGCCTCGATTTTAGTGTTGGGATGGGCCGCAGCCATTAAAATGGCGTGCGCATCATCAACGCCAGGGTCTGTATCAATGAGTATTCTTTCCATACAATTTCCTTTTTATCAGCCTTGATCATAACGACCCTGATTTCAAAAAACAAAAAAAGAAGCGCATCAATTTGATGCGCTTCTTTTAGGAAGTAGGGAGTCTAGAAAATATAAGGTTGTATAAATACTATACCTTTTACTCATCAAGAAAGAATAAAGATGAAATCAAAAAATAATTAAAAATGCATCTTTTTGTCTATAGACGCTGTTTTTCAAATCGATACCCCACACCGGGTTCATTTTGTATATAAACAGGTTGCTTAGAATCTTTTTCAATTTTCTTTCGAAGGTGCCAAATATAGACGCGGAGATAATCGATATCATCGATATATTCAAATCCCCAGACAGATTTAAGGAGATGTTCAAAGGTAGCTACTTTTGGAGCCACCTTTAGTAATTGTGATAAGAGGCCAAACTCCGTCTTGGTTAAACGAATAGGTATCCCATTTTTACATACGCGTCGTTCAGAAAGATTGATCGATAAATAATTATCGGCATAAGTGACGGCATCCCGAACGGCCGTTTCTTGGGTAGTGTGACGTCGAATGTTGGCTCTGATTCTGGCTAACAGGACCTCCACTTCAAATGGCTTGGTCATGTAATCATCCGCCCCTAAATCTAACCCTTTTACAATATCTTCTTTTTGGACTTGAGCAGTTAACATAATAATCGGCGTGTCAGACACCTCACGGATGCGCTGGCACGTTGTCCACCCATCCATGGCAGGCATATTAATGTCTAAAACAACAAGGGCCGGTTTATGCTCATAAAACTGTTTCAAGCCACATTGTCCGTTGTTGGTGGTAAATACAACATATCCTGCGTCTTTG
>JANQSK010000408.1 GCA_028284105.1 Anaerolineae bacterium | reverse complement strand
CAAAACTGTTTTTAAGTGTTGTCTTTTTGGAATCACAACGAGGACAAGTAACCACATCAAAAAAGGTCATGACGAGATTGCCTCCGTGGCGATTAGGGGGTTGTAGGCCAAACTCTTTAAGTTTTTGACGACCCTCATCTGTTATCCAATCGGATGTCCAAGGGGGATTAAACTGTTTATGGACAATAACCTCAACGCTACTGAGATTGTTAATTGCTTGTTGGATTAAGGTTTCCATTTCAACAAGGGCAGGGCAACCCGAGAAGGTTGGGGTCATCGTTACTTCAACACGGCCGTTTCTAATCTCAACATCGCGGATGATGCCCATTTCCATTAAAGAGACGGCTGGAATCTCAGGATCCATTACTGATTGGATAGCGTTTAGAATTTCATTTTTTGTGAGTTTAATTGTCTCAGCCATGATGAATTAAAAACCTACCTTACCATTCTGCCTGTGGGTCCCAACGCGCGACTTGCTGCATATCCGCTAATAAATCATTGAGGTGTGCGGTGTGTTCATTGCGAGGCGCGGTGAATGGCTCTACATCCGGAATGATTAAATCGGATTCCTCAAGGTGCGGTTTTACAATTGCTTCCCAATTGTTTTTGAGCTCGGCCACATTTGGGAAGTAACCAGCTTCAATTAAGTGGGTTTCTTGGGGCATCGGGACAAATAGCTGATCAGTATAGGGCCAAAGCTCATCTAGCGCGTTCTGCATACGGCCGTTTGATTCCACTGTACCTAATCCTAATCGCTCAACCCAAACATGGGTATGTCGTAAATGGTACATTTCTTCGGCGCGGAATTTGGCAACGGCATCAGCAAGCGGTTGGTAGTTTGATGTGGAAACGGCTTCTAACAGCACATGCTCATACGCATCAAATAAATACTGTCTGAGCATGGTGAATGCCCAATCACCACAAGGAAGTTCGACCAGTTGAGCATTTAAGAAATCTTCAGCAATTCGAAAAAATGCCATTTGGTCTGGAGATTGCCCAATTAATTCTTCAACTAAGCCATAAAATACTGTAGCGTGCCCCAACTCATCTTGAGCAATGTTTGAAAGAGCAATGTCCTCTTCAAGGATAGGGCCATGCCCGGTCCACTCAGAGTCACGGTGTGCAAGGATGAGCTCATCGTCTGCAAGAGCAGTCATGCGATTAACTAATAGCTGTTTGATTTGTTCATTCATCGTTAAAAATGCCCTTTATGAGCCAAAAGTTTCAATCATTAAAAACGTTGTTCACTTCTTTTCTTTGATTCGCACAAATCCATATTGAGATTGTTGCTTGTACGTTTTTGTCTTTGCTGGTGCAAACCAAGCATCTTCTAGGCCAGGTTCGCTTTTTGCAATCGCCGAGTCTTCGATAACCCACCATGCAAGGTCTGAATCACTGCCAAATTGTTTGATGGCTTCGTCGAGTGCATTTTCAGCTGATGTTTCTTCAATTACACCTATATGATCCATGAAGGTCATCGAGCGTCGATGGCTGCTTTTGCGGAATATGTGGTATGAAACGGCCGTTTGCTCACCAATATCTTTTTTTACCAATGGATTCTTTTCTAATTCTTCCTGTGTTCTAGAAAAAATATTGTCGACTTTCGCAACCCATAGGCCGACTGCAGATGGTCGGCGCACAAAAACATTGCGTGCATTTAAGAGCGCGTGTTCAGGATCAGCGGCATGAACCGAACCGACCGCTTGATACGGTTTTTTTGTAGAATCTTGTTTGAATACCTCCCAACGAGGCCACTGATTGTCCATCATATTAATTAATTATTGCTGCTGATTTTTTTTGAGAGTAACCATTCAACGCTTCACGTACCCAAGCGCCATCTGCATGCGCCTTAGCTCTAGCTGCCAGACGCTCCTTGTTGCATGGGCCATTACCTCGAACAACTTGCCAAAACTCATCCCAATCGATGGGTCCGTGGATCCATTCACCGCTTGTTTCATCTTGGTGCAAATCTGGATCCGGAATGGTTAATCCTGCTTCTAGTAATTCTGGGGCCGTCTCGGCGATAAACTCCTGACGCACTTCGTCGTTGGTTTTGGTTTTGATTCCCCAGCGGACAAGCTGTGGTGTGTTTGGAGAGTCTGAGTCATGTGGACCTAGCATCATGACCGAAGGCCACCAATAGCGATTGAGCGAATCTTGAACCATCTCTCGTTGCTTAGGCGTACCAGCTGCATACTTAAGCACCATTTCTTTACCCTGTTTGTGGTGGAAGGTTTCCTCGGCACAAATTCGCACCATTGCTCGTGAATAAGGGCCATAAGAACATTGAGCCAGCATGAGCTGATTTTTGATGGCTGCACCATCAACAAGCCAACCAATAATCGCTACATCCGACCATGAGTCAGATGGGTAATTAAATATGCTTGAATATTTGGCTTTTCCTGTAAGAAATGCGTCCATCATCTCTTCACGGGTGGCTCCTAATGTCTCAGCTGCATGGTATAGATATTGACCATGACCAGCTTCATCTTGCACCTTTGCAATGAGAATCATTTTGCGGCGTAAACTGGGAGCATGAGGAATCCATTTTCCTTCTGGTAGCATGCCAATGTATTCACTATGTGCATGTTGTGAAATCATTCGGATGAGCTGTTTGCGATACGCTTCCGGCATCCAATCGCCGGGTTCGATTTTTTCACCTCGGGCGATTCTTGCTTCAAACGCTTCCATTTTTGGGTCATTAATGACTTCATTTGTCATGAAATTCTCCAATGCTGTTGTTTAAAGTATTATTTTCAAATCATAGGTCTAAACAACGAACGGTAAGATACTTTTGGTTCTCATATAAAAAGACACGAATACTTGTTATTTATAATTTTTCGATAATGGTTGCTTCACCTTGACCCACGCCCACGCATAAAGTCGCTAAGCCGTATTTCATCGACTCACCTGCATCAGAACGGCGATGCATTTCATGAATCAATGTTGTAAGAATGCGAGCCCCTGAGCAACCCAGTGGATGACCTAGCGCAATAGCACCACCGTTAACATTAGTGATTTCTTGACTTAAACCTAAACCATTTAGAACTGCAAGAGATTGAGCCGCGAAAGCTTCATTTAGCTCAGCAAGATCGATATCACCAATCTCAAGTCCAGTCCGGCTAAGCACTTTTTGGGTTGCATTGATTGGGCCAATACCCATAACGCGTGGATCAACACCGGCTGCGGCAGAACCAATCCAACGGGCAAGGGGTTTGATGCCAAGCTCTTCTGCTTTTGCAGCTGACATCAAGACAATGGCGCAAGACCCATCGTTTAGTCCTGAAGCATTCCCAGCTGTCACAGACCCGCCTTCGCGGAAAACTGCCCGTAATTTGCCAAGTTTTTCCATGCTGGTCGCAATTTGATATCCATTCTCATCCTTCGTATAGCGAGGATGCTCGTCAGTGTCTACGACGATGGGATCCCCTTTCCTTTGTGGAATGGATACGGGCACAATTTGACTATCAAAGTAGCCCTTATTAATGGCGTGGATAGCTCGCTTTTGACTCTCAAGCGCAAAAGCATCTTGCGCTTCACGCGTAATTTCAATCCCACCATATTCACCAGTGCAGCTACGCTCTACTACATTTTCGGCCGTTTCACCCATCCCTTCGAGTGGGAACATTGCTTTCATCTTGGGATTTGGATAGCGCCATCCTAAGGTTGTATCCCAACCTGTGATGTTTCCTGACGGGCCAAATCCGGTAGGAT